>CAYWOD010000006.1:28368-41119 GCA_964459805.1 uncultured Pirellulales bacterium | reverse complement strand
GAAAGGGGGTTTTTTATGCTCACATCACTATTTTGTGACCATTTTGCGCACAATTTCATTTGTAACAGACTAAACAATATCGAAATTCAAATGTTCAAATGATCTAAACGTGGTTGTTTAGCGGGCGGAGGGGCGAGGGCGGATTGTTTGAATGCCCCCCAGGGCGGGCCTGGGTGCTAAATATGGGCGGGAGTTCGGGGGGGATTGAGATTGCCACAGTCGCTTCGCTCCTTGGCAATGACGCAGGTGCGAAATATCGCACCGTGCGGGAGAAGAACCCCCAGCAGTGCTGGGGGCTAAATAAACGGAGAAGGGGGGTTGGGTTTCGGGGGAGACTTGACATAGGTGCTTGAACGTGCAACAATCACGGTGGAGCGTGATTAAGGGCGTTGTGAATGAAGCAGAACGTTGATTTTGATATTGTTGTCGTGGGCGGGGGAATCGTGGGTCTGGCATCGGCTTATAAGATTGCCTCGAGCCATCCGGGGATTCGCATTGCGGTGTTAGAGAAGGAGGAGAGGCTTGCGGTACATCAAACCGGGCACAATTCGGGCGTAATCCATTCGGGTCTGTACTATAAGCCGGGCTCAGCTAAGGCAAAGACCTGTGCTAAAGGACGGAAAGAGCTTGTTGCTTTTGCTAAAGAGCACGGAATTGCTTTTGATATCTGCGGGAAGATAATAGTGGCCACAGAGCGAAAGGAGCTGGCCGGGCTTGAGGAGCTTTTTGAGTTAGGGCGGGCGAATGAGATAGAAGGGATTGAGCGGATCGGGCCGGAGCAGATAGAGGAGATTGAGCCGGCGTGCTCGGGGATTGCGGGAATACGGGTGCCGTGCACGGGGATCATCGATTTCAGCCAAGTTACGGAGAAACTGGCCGAGCTGATAGAGTCGCAAGGCGATGGCAATAAGGTCCTGACGGACCACGAGGTTGGCGGATTTGAGAAGCATGATTTCTATACGAAGGTGCTGACCAATCAAGGGACGTTCGCTGCGAGGTACATCATCAACTGCGCGGGACTCCAGAGCGACAGGGTGGCGAAATTGGATGGAGTTGAGCCGGGCGTGAGGATTATTCCGTTCCGAGGGGACTATTATGAGCTGACCGAGCAGGCGGCGGAGAAGGTCAAGACTCTGATATATCCAGTGGCGGACCCGGAGCTGCCGTTTTTAGGCGTTCATTTCACGCGTATGATTGACGGCTCAGTTGAATGCGGGCCGAACGCGGTGTTCTCGTTCAAGCGGGAAGGCTACGGCAAGATAGATTTTAGTCTGAGAGATTGCTGGGAGTCGCTGAGCTATTGGGGGACGTGGCGGCTGTTTTTGAAGCAGTGGAGGTACGGGCTGGCGGAGTACGCAAGGGCGTTTTCCAAAAAGCGATTCCTCAAGCAGTTGCAGCGGCTTATCCCTTCGTTAGAGTCCCAGGACATCAAGGCCGGCAAGGCCGGAGTGCGAGCTCAGGCGCTTGGGCCGAGGGGTGAGCTGATCGACGATTTTAGAATCGAGAGAAAGGGCAGCTCCATTCACGTGCTCAACGCCCCATCTCCGGCTGCTACCGCGGCGCTGGCCATCGGCGATTACATAAGCCGGATTGCCGGCGAGCACTTCGGACTTGAACAAGAGGTCAGGAAGAAAGAGCCACAGCCCCAAGGGTCAGGAAGGGCACAGAAGAAACGGAAAAAGAGAAAAAGCAAAAAGTAACGGCGGATTTCGCATTTGCGGTCTATAAAGCATTTGCGAAGTATTGTAGTGAGATTGGGGGATATCTAAGATACAGGACTGAATGAGTGAAGAGTGGCGGTGTTATGAGTAAATGCCGAACCGATAGTCTCTTCGGGGAGATGGATTCCCGCTTGGGCGTGAATGACGGTGGGGGGGGTATGCCGGAGGGGTGCAGTCACATTGTTCGTGTGGCGTTTGCTTCAGCGGCGGATTCGGAGTTTGACTATTCGGTGGCGGACGAGCTTTGGCCGATTGAGGTCGGTCAGAGGGTGGAGGTGCCGTTCGGGAGAAAGGACAAGGCAGAATTCGGGTTTTGCGTTGAAGCAGGTATTAGCCAGAGCGAACACAGAGAGGCACAGAGAGAAAAAGGAAAGATATTTAAGCTGAAAAGGGTCAGCAGGGTAGTTGATAAGGAGCCGCTGGTTGATGCGGGGCTTATGGAGCTGGCGAGGTGGATTAGCGGGTACTATGTTTGTCCGTTGGGGCAAGTGTTGGCGGCTATGGTGCCTGGGGCGGTGAAAAAGGGGGCCGGGGTAAAGACACAGAGGTATATTTATCTTGCTGAGGGTGCTGACGAAGCGATTGGGGGGCTGCGAGGTAAGAAGCAGAAGCAAATTGCAGCGGTCCTCCAAGAGAGAAAGGCAGTCTGCAGGGAATCTGCTCTGGAGATACAGGAGCTGCTGGGTGCGGTCGGCTGCGGCAGCGAACCTGTAAAGAGACTGGCTGAAAAACAGATTGTCGTGATAGGGCGCAAGACAATTCTCACGGCGCTGCCGGCCATTCCGCAGGCAATGATAGCAGAGGGGCAAAAGGTAATTCTCAATGAGGACCAGCAAAAGGCCCTGACTCACATAAGGGCGCGGATAGACTCGGGTGAATTCGGCGTTACACTTTTGCACGGCGTTACCGACAGCGGGAAGACCGAGCTTTATATGAGAGCTATCGAGGCGGTGTTAAGCAAGAGAAGGCGGGCGATTGTGCTGCTCCCGGAAATCGCGCTTACGGCCCAGACGGTCCAGCGTTTCAGCGCGAGGTTCGAGAGGGTCGCCGTAATGCACTCCGGGCTGACCGCTGCTCAGCGCAACGTCCAGTGGCAGAAAATCAGGGGGGGCGAGGCGGATGTGGTGATAGGCGCTCGCTCGGCGGTCTTTTCGCCGCTGGGCAAGCTCGGGCTTATCGTCGTTGATGAAGAGCACGAGCCGAGCTACAAGCAGGATACGGCCCCGCGGTACAACGGCAGAGATGTGGCGATCAAGCGCGCACAATTGGCAAACGCGCACTGCATCCTGGGCAGCGCCACGCCGTCACTGGAGACATTGTCCAATTGCCGTGATAAGAAACACTTTAGTATCACTCGTTTGCCTAAGAGGGTGATGAACCTGCCTATGCCCGAGATGAGGCTCGTCGATATGCGCCAGGGGAGCGTGACGCAAAAGGGTGTAAATCTCATAAGCGAGCCGTTGGGTGAACAGCTCAGAAAGGTGCTGGCGAAGGGCGAGCAGGCAATTCTGCTCTTGAACCGACGCGGCTACAGCAATTTTGTGTTCTGTCCATCCTGTAAGCACACGCTGAGCTGCCGCAACTGCGATGTCACGCTGACCTTTCACAAGTCAAAAGTCGCACGAAGTCAGCAAATGCAAACGGTCACCGGCAGACATATCAACTATGGCTATGCGATCTGTCACTACTGCCTGGCGCAGACGCTTGTGCCCCGGAATTGTCCGGTGTGCGGCAAAGGTATGGCGATGATAGGGATCGGCTCGCAACGGCTGGAAGAGGAGTTAGGGGCGAAGTTCCCGCAGGCGCGTGTTGCGCGGATTGACAGCGATTCGATGGCAGGGGGGGATTATTACCGGCTTTTGCGGGATTTTGGTGATGGGCGGATCGATATATTGGCGGGCACTCAGATGTTAGCGAAGGGGCTGCATTTTCCGAATGTGACGTTAGTGGGTATTATCAGTGCTGATACTTCGCTGTATCTGCCGGATTTTCGAGCGAATGAGCGGACGTTTCAGTTGATTTCTCAGGTGGCCGGTCGGGCGGGGCGTTCCGCCAAGAAGGGTACGGTCTTTGTGCAGACGTTCTTGGCGGATCAGCCGGCCATACAGTTCGCTCTCAACGGTGACTTTGAGGGTTTCGTCCAGGAGGAGCTGAAGCATCGCAAGGCGTGCAATCTGCCTCCATTCTGGCGGCTGGCGGTCATCGTTATGCGCGATATGCACTTCGACAAGCTCGAGACTGCCTGCAAGGCGATGCGTGAAAGGATAGACTGGATTGTAGAGGCCGAGGGGTTAAGTGCCGTTGTTCGTGGGCCGATGCCGGCTGTGATAAGCCGGGTGCAGCGTTTTCACAGGATGCAGATAATCGTCCAGTCGCCGCAGGCGACAACTATGCAGCGACTGTTCAGAGCTCTGCGAGCGCAGGGGCCCGTTCGCCCGGTTGTCAAGGTTGCGATAGACATAGACCCGGTGAATTTATTATGATTTGCAATTTGCCGCCCGTGGTGCTATATTGAGGTGCCGGCTTTGACGGGGAGTAGCTCAGCTTGGCCAGAGCGCTGCGTTCGGGACGCAGAGGTCGCTGGTTCAAATCCAGTCTCCCCGATTTTACAGGCACGTGTTGGAACGCGTATTGCTATCAGCATAGACGGCAGTCTCCGGCCCTGTCTTTGAGTGTTATTGGCAGGTTTCGGCGGGAATTTGACCGATGCTGCGTTCAGCGAAGGTGTCTTGCCGACCGTGGACTTGAGCGCAGTTCTCATAGCCAACTTTAGGGAGAACCGAGATGGCAATTGACCAAAAGAGACGTCAAAGGAAATTGATGAAGAAGCGGCTAAAGGATAAGGCCAGGAAAAAGAGACAGGAGGCATCGGTTCCTTACACGTTGCTCAGTGTAAAAAGGAAGATTCTCACGTCTCGAGAACTGGCTATTTGCGAATGCCTCATAAACCCATCGTGGAAAGAAGATGGGTTTGCGACAATTCTGCTGTCCCGCCGACAGTATGACGGCACTATTGTCTATGGTATGTACCTGGTGGACATCTTATGCCTTGGGTTGAAAAACACATTCTGCGATGCGGACACACCACTGTCGATATACGAAACGAAAATACGGTCGAGCATAAACTCGAAGGAAGAGCTGGTAGAATGCTCGATAGCTCTGGCGCATCATATTATCTACGGGGCCATCGAATTTGCCGCGCAATTTGGATTTAAGCCGCACGAGGATTTCGAATTGTCGCAATACGTTCTGGAAGACATCAATAGCATCGAGCCGTGCGAGGACATTGAATTCGGCAAAGATGGCAAGCCCTTTTATGTTTCCGGGCCTTATGACGACGTTGAGTACATCACCAGACAGCTCCAATCAAAGGCCGGGGATGGGAACTTCGACTTCGTCGTTGGCTTCGATGACCGGGCATTTCACGCAGAGGGGTGAACTGCGCGGCTTGTGTGGCGGCGTTTGTGCTTTACCTGTTGCTCCGAATTGTCCAGGAAGGCTTTTAGCTTTTGCGCATCTTCATTTCGCCGGGTTGGGGTTGGGTCATTGTTTGTCGTTGTGATCGTGGTCGGGGTCAGGTTCTGACAGGGTCCTGGGAGCGGTGACGGCGCGGAGAAGGGCGATTGCAACCCAGATGCCGCTTGTGATGGCGAGCAAGGCTGCGATTACCACAAGAATTATCACAAGTGCGTGCATATTTCACGGTCCCGATTTAGTTTTTTTGACGTAGTGCCCCAGGGCGTAAGCCAGAAGCGCCGCGGTGAGAGCTGGAATAATAATGCGTGATATCTCAGTCTCAGTTTTCCAATGTACGATGAACTTGAACGTTACCCACAGTGTCACGGCAACGGCCGAACCGACAGCCATTGAGAGGATTCCTGCCAGGGGCCTGGGGCGCTTAACCCAGAGCCCGATTATAAGAGCGGGCAGGATGGCCGGGGCCCAGATAGCATAGCAGATAAGCAGGCCGTCTATGATGCTGTCAACAGCGACCGCACCGGCGGCGGCGGTCAAGGCGATAACGATAGTGGCGCAGCGGCCAATGTTCAGAGCAGTGGTGTCCGGCACATTTGCAAACGGCTTGACGATATCCTGGGTGAACGCGACGGCGCCGGCGTTGAGGAGCGAATCAAGGCTCGACATAATTATCGAGATCAATACGACCAACAAGAGTGCATAACCTGCGGCGGGCATCGTGGATTCGATTAGCTTGAGAAGAACGCGGTCCTCATCTGTTCCGGGTTGAATAATAGTGCGTGCGGCAATCCCTAAGGCCACCATGACTGCAAACCAGGCCACGCTAAAAGACCCTGCCAATATGAATCCGTTTCGGGATATTCGCGTTGTCTTCGATGCCAAGGCGCGGTTTGCATAAGGCGGTATAAGCGTCTCGCCCAAGAGGAATGCGGCGAGCAGGGCGATTATCTCGATCAATGGTGTTGAATTGAGCCCGGCGCTGGTGGCAAGTGAGGCCTGCTCGGTAAAAGCAGCGGCGCCGCCCTCGAGATGGAAACGTAATATCCATAGCAGGGTGATGGGCAATAAGATTGCGAATGCGGAGAATTGAAAGGCGTCTGTTATTACGCTGGCGCGGAGGCCGCCGAATGTGGTGTATAGTGCCGTTACGCCGACGACTATCACGACGGAGGACCAGTGGGGAAGGCCGAATATGTTTTGTAACACATCGCCGCCTGCCTTGGCCATAACCGCAGCAAAGCCGGCGCATAACCCAACAGAGATGACCCCGGCAAGGACCTGGCACTTTTGGTCGTATTTCTGGCCTATGGCATCGCCTAATGTGTGGCATCCTTTCAAGCGTCTTAGACGCGGTGCAACGAACAGTCCGACCAGAATGTTCTGGAGCGCGTAAGCCAGTCCTATGCCAAGAAGAAGCAAGCCGCTCGCAAAACCCCTGCCGACAAAGCCAATCGAAAACACCGGCCCGACATAGGTGGCCGCGAGGCTGCCGAACACGAGCGCCAGGGGCAGCGTTCGCCCGGCCAGTGAGAACTCTGTGAAGTGCCTGGCGGCGCGTGCGCGCACCGCTACCCAGGTCAGCAGCACCACGTAGGCTACAACAACAGCTGCCGGCAAGACCGTATTCACAGTTTATTTCCTAACCTGACATTCTCATTCTTGGCTTAAGAGACGGTTCGCACAGCAGCTCCAATGACCTACTGACCTTTGTCCTGATACTTTTCCTCTTCCAGCTCGTTGATAGTGGCGTTTAGCTCGGACTCGGTGCGAATCCATCCAAATCTGGCGTCCACAAGAAAAGTTCGATACCAGTGGATTATATTCTTGGCGAAATCGGCGTCCTTGCAGTAGATTCCGAAGGAGATTTCGCCCGCGTGTGACCCGGCTTTTTTCGGTTTGTGCGGGAAGGCGAGGAGAACGGCACTTCTGGACAATAGAAACTCCAAGTCAGAGACAATGCTGTTGTAGATTCGAAGTCTGCCTGACTCGATTGCCTCGGGGTATTTTCGAAACAGGAACCTGGCGGCGTTTGCGAAGCCCTGGACGCTCAGATTCATCGCGCGGTGGACCCTGACGTCGGGATAATCTTCAATTATTTCGTAGAGGGTGCTGAGGTAATCGTCAATAGGCTGCCTTTCGCCCTCAAAGAGCATACAGGTCCACAGCTCGCTGTGGCCTGTCGCATCAAGCTGGTCCTTGAGCATTTGCCTTCCAACGTTGTAGGCTTGTCTGCGGCTGCTGACGACCTTTAGGCGGCGTTCGGTGAGAGGCTTTGCCCAGTCGGGCATATCTTTGGGCAGTGATTCCGGCGGACATACGCCCAGGCGGGTCAGGAGCCTGAGGAACTGCTTTTCCTCCGAGCCGTAGAACCTCCTGCCGACGGTGCTGCCGACGTTGCCGTTACACTCCAAGCCGTATTTCTTATGGTAGCCGAAGGACAGGCGGTGTATCTCGTAGCCTTTATCAACGAGCATCTTGTCCAGCTCGCCGACCAGCCATGCGGCCTGCTTCTCCGGTGCTCTGTCAATCGAGAGATGAACATTGGGGCAGAGCACGATCGGCCTTTTGCCTAAAAGCTCCGCGAGGCTGGCAAATTCCTCAACGGCCTCTTCAAGCTCGCGTCTGTCGTCGTAGAGTTCGATGCAGACGAAGACCACCAGCACGTCGTTGAAGGTCCTCTTAGGCTGCGGCGGCGAGATGGTGGCCGGATCTATCCTTGTGGACGGCTCCTTGTCCTCAAAATAGCAGGATGAACACTGGTAACAGTCCAGAATCATATCGGTTTCTCAGTGCTTTGGGCCTTTGTGATTGGTTTTGGTGAGGTTCGTCTTGCTCGGGACGAGCCGCGGGCCTTCTTTAGTCGCGAGGCTATTTTGGCATCGACGCGTGAGATAAAAAGGCCCACATCCGGAGTAGCGAACTTATCGGCGAATCCGGTGCTGTTGAGGTATCCGACGACTTGGGCGGCGTCCCAGAACTCGGGGGCAGAAGCCATTTTTTGGCCTTCGGTACGAGTGAGCGACTTGAGAAAAGTCGGTATGGACCCGTCACGCAGTGCCTGGGCATAGTCGGCGAGCAATTCCTGGATTTCTCGATTTGTGTCAGGCATTGTCTCTTGCTCCTTTCAGGAAACAGGAGGTTAATCTTCGCGGCAGGAGTCGCGGAGCATTTTCCTTAGTTTTAATACGGTTCGAAATTTGAGCATTTTCACGGCTCCGACGGTGGTTTTGAGCTCATTTGCGATGGCCCTGATGGACATACCGTCCATCCAGAGCTGTATAGCCCTTCTTTCGCGGGCTTTGAGTCGGGCCAGCGTTCCGTGAAGCGCGTCTTTTAGTTCAGATTGCGACATGATCTCGAGGGCACCTAATTCCGGGGCAATGAGGTTCTTCAAGTCGTTTTGCGACAAATATAGATGTCGGTTAATCCTTCTATAGACCTCTCTGAGACGTTTGCGCATATAGTACAAATATACGGTCTTGAGCAGCTCTCTCTCGCTGGTTACGTTACGCAATCGCTCCGGATTTTCCCAAATATCGGCATAAACATCTTCGAGGACGTCCTCACATTCGACTTCATTGCCAAGATGCCGGTACAGGTACCTTATGAATTTTTCAAAAGTGACCCTGACAAAAGGTTCCATCGCCCTGCGACGGCGTTCGCTGTCGGGGTCCAGAAGACCGTGGAGGGCCTTTCGCAGCCGTCTATCCATAGCAAGCCTCTTAGTTCTGCGTATATTCTCGGTACAGTACCTCCGGTTGTGCCAGAGCAGGCGTTCAACGAAGGTTCCATCCAATCTGTTAAAGAGAGCAAACTGCTGATTGGTAACGTAAATTATATGTCGGAACCATCGATTTATCAACATTTTTAGTTACCGTGAGCAGAAGAAGAAAGAGGCGGCCGGCGGGTGAACCCGAGGCACGCTCGCCGGCCTGGCGGTAGCTAAAAGCCATATACGGGCCTTAGCTCTTCAGTTGTCGGGAGGTGGTCGTAGTACTCGCCTCGTGTGCCGACGTAGCCGACGCCTTGTTTTCTGAGTCTTACCTGGCTGACGGACCCGTTGCTGTTTGTCATGTTGACGGTAACGTAGTGCATTTCCTCGCGGACGTAGGCCAGCTCGGCTCTGGCCTTCTTCTTATCCTGCTCGTTGCCGACCATATAGCCTGCGCCGCCGCCTACAGCGGCGCCGATCAAGGTGGCCTCGGTGCTGCGGCCGGCCAACTGGCCTATGCCGGCGCCGGCCAGCGCGCCGAGGCCGGCGCCGGTCGCGCCGCCGCTTCCGCAGCCGGCGACGAACATGGATCCGATGCTTACGGCCACCACTATTAGGATTGTTGTTGAGCTCTTAATCATTTTTGCACCTCCAATCGAATCTAATAACTTGTTGATTGTACTCTATCTGCCGTTCTATCATTCGGCCTTCCACTGGCAGGCTTCCTCCGGCTCAAGGCCGCATCCGAGCCATTGGGAGGCCATTACACTAAAATCAGCAAAATCAACCCGGCAGTCTTTATTGACATCGCCGGGCAACCTCACCCGGCAGCGGGCAATATCGGGCCCGTCGAGAACTACCGCATATATGTTCCAGCTTCCATTGCGGTTGTCCTGCCACACCACAAGGTTGCCGCTGACGGCCGGATTGATCTGATGGTGAGTGTTGTCGGTGATCTGAAATTCACGGCGCGTCGTAAGGTTGTAGCCGAAGATGTCCCAGTTGTTGTTTCGATTGTCCTGCCAGACGACTATGTTGCCCGCTATGTCTGGATTCTCCTGTGCCGAGGGGTTTGTGGCAATCGCAAATTCAACGGGGTTGTCCTGTCTGGATATATCGGCGGCGTAGATGTCCCAGTCGCCGAAGAAATCGTCCTGCCAGACGACGACTTTGGCCCAGATTGCAGGGTTCTTCTGGTGGTTTTCGACGGGCAGGACACCAAACTCTGCCGGTTTGTTCCTTTGCCAGATGTCGGCAGCGAAAATATCCCAGTCGCCGAAATAGTCATCCTGCCAGACAACGGTTGTTCTGTGCACGGCCGGGCGCTGCTGGTTAAGCTCAGAGTACACGACCAAGAATTCGGTTGCATAGGCCGGATCGGTGATGTCGGCGCCGAAGATGTCGAAATCCCCCTCGACGCCGTCCTGCCAGACCACTATATTGCCGTGAATGGCGGGATTTCGCTCGTCATTATCGAGTATGTCGGTGACCACAAATGTCTGAGGGTCGCTTTGATCGCTGATATCGGCCATTCGAATGTCCCAGTCCGCCGAGCCTCCCCAGACTATGTAATCCTGCCATACGACGGTGTTCTCATATACTGCCGGGCTCATCTGGTCGTTGGCGTCGCCGATGACGAAAACGCAGGGGTCAGCGGTGTCATTTACATCGGCAACGTAGATATCGTAGTCTCCATATTCCGAAACGAACTGCTGCCAGACGATGATGCTGCCTTGGACATCGGGGACTTCCTGATCGTCGGTTGTGGGGAAGACGGCGAATTCCTTCCACCCGCCGGCCGGTGCCGAAGATAGCATTAGGCCGGCAAGAAACATAACCGCTGTCAGTGTCGGCAAGTGTCCTTTTCTCATTGGTCTGTTGCCTTATCAGGTGTGTCCAGTTGAGCGTCTTCGGTGGCGTTGTCGGCCTTGATCTTCTCGAGCAGCTTGAGGAGGACCTTGGCGGCGGGGGCATTGATCAAATCCTGGCCGGCCCGCATCAGCGGTCCCACAGCGGCGTCGGTCTCGCCGACACCGAGGAGGTGATAACCTAAGAGAAGCTGCAAGTCGGCATCGAAGGTGTAGAAGTCGGCCTTTTCGGCAAGCCGGTCAATGTGCTCGAACAACTTGTCCTCGTCGGAGTACAGGCCGCGAGGATAAAAGACTCCCTCCTCCTCGCCCGGCGCGACCTTCGCCAGGGCTGTGCGGAGAACGACGGCCGCCTCTGAATATTGCCCGTTGGCAAAAAGGGCCTGGGCGTAGGCAAAGGGGAGTATAATATCATCGGGTGCAAGCTCGATTGCATTGGCGAATTTTGCAACGGCGGCGGCGAAGTCACCGAGTTCAAATGCTTTGACGGCCTCTTCGAAGTAAGTGTCGGCAAGTGTCGGCAGGCCGGGCTCGCCGGCGGCTTCGAGGGCGAGCTTTGCGCGAACGTCGGCAAAAGTTGTGTGATCGACGGGGGTAATGTAGTTTGCGTAGGTGGTGGGTTCATATTGGACGGCCTCGCCCTCGCCGCTGTAATAATAGTTGTACGTGTAGTAGTTGTAGGTGGGCTGCCTTACTTCGCGTGCGACCGGATAGTAGCCGTACCACCTGTATGGGTGAGCGCCGTACCAGTAGTAGCGGACATAGCTGTAACTCAGGGGCCAGTACCCGCCAAGACTGACGAAGATGTATTTACGGTGATAGTAAGGATAGCAATACCTGAACGCGGTGTGATAGCCTCGGTTGTAGCCCAGGACGAAGCGATACCTGGGCCATATTGTGCGATGGCACGTTCGATTGAGATAGTCCCTATAAATATGGTCGCGCTGATAGGTGTGCCCTATTGAATAGGGACGGTCGTGGTATGTCACGCGGCTGCGCATCGGGCCTCCGTAGCGGTGCGTCCGATTAAGTGGTGTGCTTGTGACGTTGTTTACTATGATATTGTTGTTTATGATGGTTCTGCGGTTTTCCGGCGTGACTCTTCTTTGCCTCGATGCGATGGATTTGTCGTAGATGACTCTCGAATCCCTGCTGAGGCGTCCCGGACCGGTTGGCCTTATTCTCTCTGCTCCCGGTGCGGCTGTTTTGGGCCTTCGCAATGCTGCCTCGGGGCGGGCCTGGATTTTTTGGGTGACGGTTGTGGTCGGTTTTCTCTCTCGCATGAAACTTCTGAGTGTAGAGCCTGACTGCCTTTCGGTGATTTTGGTGGATCGGTTTGCCGGCTCCTTCCTGGTTTCGCCCGTAAGTTTGCGCCGCACCGAGACCGACAGGTTGCTGCGGAGTGGGGCGGCGACGCGCTGAGCTCTGGTTGGCGCTGCGACTTTTGGTGGAGTTGTCGCCGCCGATTTGGATAGGGCCGAGGCAGTAGATTCCTTCTTCCCGGCAGGACCGCCGGTTTGCGAGCGTTTGGCGTGGGTAGTTTTGTTAACCGGGCCGGCTGCGGGGCGCTTCGCCAGAGGGGGAGCGAGCCGCTTTTTGACATCGCCCGTGCTGGTGATGCTTCCGGTCTTGGTCGGCCCCACGGGCCTGGCCGCACCGGCGGCCGGTTGTTTCTTGATAATCGGAGAAGCTATACTCCGAGTCTTACTCCGACCTGCGGGCTTATCTGATCTCGCCGCGGGTGGCTTGCCGGTAGGGGGCGAGTAAGGCTTCTTGACGATGATAGGCTTAACGATGCTGGTCGCTCTTGGCGAATTCAGACTCTTGTTCGTCCTTGTCGGCGGACGGCTTGTAATTGATGGAGCAGACGGGCTCCTTGGTGCGATTGGCCTAACGATGCGCGTGGTCCTGGGCGGGCTGACGGTCCTGGGCCGGCTTGGGGCTGCGGATCTGGAGATGGTCGGAGCGGAGGG
>CAYWOD010000006.1:3393-28268 GCA_964459805.1 uncultured Pirellulales bacterium | reverse complement strand
GTGCTTGCCCTGGACGGGGCTTTGGCGACCGGTTGGGGCGCTGGGGCCTTGACGGCAGTCGTGGCGACTGACTTGGGTGCCGGCGCCTTGACTGCAGGCTTAGGCGTTGGCGCTTTGGGGGCAGGCCTGGGGGCCACTTTAGGGGTAGATCTGGGGGCCGCTTTAGGTGCGGGTTTGGCAGGCGCTTTAGGCGCTGCCTTTGGCGGTGCCTTGGGGGCAGGTCTGGGTGTTTTGGAAGGCGGGTGGGCCTTGGGGGCTGCTGGCGGTTTACCGGGTTTGCTCGGGGCCTTGTCTGCGAAGATGGGCTCGGCGCACATAATCAGGGCCAGGGCCAGTGTTATGAGCACTATTCTTGCTTGTTGTCGAAATTTGAGGGCTGACATAATTCTATCTCCTTTTACCATTACCCTGATTTGTCAAACAGCAGGGCGGCCATATCCAACGTTGCCGCTCTATCCGTAAAAGGCCGTAGTTCGAGGTCCGGTAACGGTATTTTTCCTCAAAATCGGCAGTTCTTGACTTGTCAAACGGGCCTCTTACGGTTATTCTCAGAGAGACGTTCAGGGAAATACCGATAATTCTTGCCGAGAGTGAAATAAATTATGAACAGCGACCAGCCAAGCCGTAAGAAACGCCGAAAATTGAGGGTTTACCACATACTGATTGCGATTGCATTGGCCGTTGTGGGCGGTTTTGTGCTTCTTAGATGGCGGCTGAAGTCGGAACTTGAAAACAGGATAGGTGCGATCCGGGCCGCGGGGCATCCTGCCACGTGCGTGGAACTGGATAAATGGTACAGCATACCGAACGATGTTGAGAATGCGGCGGATGTTATTCTGGATGCAATCTCGTGCTACGAAGAACCTAACATGCCCGGCATTCTCCCTGTGGTGGGAGAAGCTGAACTGCCCAAACGGACGGAGGCTCTCTCCGAAGAGACCAAGAAGGCTGTCAGGGAGTACCTGGCCGAGAACAAGCAGACGCTTGAGCTGCTCGGCCAGGCCGCTGCGATTGAGCACAGCCGGTATCCTATAAATCTTGGCGATGGATTTGACGCGTCGATGCCTTATTTGAGTGAAATCCGCAGCGTGGTGAGGTTGCTGGAGCTCGATGCTGTTTGGCACGGTGAGGAGAACGAAGGCGGGGCGGCCGTGCAGTCTGCGGAATCGATTTTCGGTGTTGGTCGTTCGCTTGAGAAAGAGCCTAGGATTGTCTCTCAGCTTGTTCGCATCGGTTGCCTGGCGATTGCGGCGCGTGCAATTGAGCGAGTATCTAACAGGGCTGAATTGACGGATGAGCAATTGGTCAAGATGAGTCGGGCGGTTGGCGAGGCTGAGGGCCGTTCGGGTTTCGAGAGGGCGTTCGTGGGAGGGCGGTGTGCGGTGCTCGACGTATTCAGGCAGCCTGACAGCGTAGATCCTCAGCTTTTTGGGCGCCCTGGGTCGATGGGTGTGCTCTTTAAGGCATATAGGGTCGTGGGGCTATGGGACAAGGGGGCGACGATCTACATTGACCTGGTGGATGAAATGTTGGATGTCCTGCGACTGCCCGAACACGAGCGCGTCGAGGCGGCCAAAGCCGTGCAGGCGAAACTTTTGCAAATCCCAAGAATCCACGTGATGCTGCACATGCTGATGCCCGCTTATTCACGGATCGTCGAGATAAGTGTGTGGAACACTGCTGATCTTCGAGTGGCTCGGGTTGGCCTTGCGATTGAGCGTTATCGGTTGGCTGCCGGGAAGCTGCCCGACAAGCTCGATGAGCTTATTCCGGCTTATCTTGATGGGGTGCCGAAGGACCCGTTTGATGGGAAGGAACTAAGATACAAGAGGCTTGAGACGGGCTTTGTCGTTTACAGCATCGGCCAAGACGGCAGTGACGACGGGGGCAAGGAGAAAGGTAAGAATTCGGGGGGGAATTGGGATGTTACGTTCATTGTCGAGCGATAGGGCTCGAATTGCCGTAGGTGTGGCGGGGCGCAGAGAAGCGCGGGACATCCGGGGAGAATCCGGGCAGACCGCAGGGCTAAAGCCCATTCTGTGCTGTTGGTGAACCTCGAATAAGGTCAATACGTATATATAACGGCTTTTTTTGTAACGTTTTGCTGCGAAAAGCGTCTATTATACTGGCGTTTTTCTGATGAGAATCTGATGAATGACAGGAGTTTGGCAGAAAATAGTTGGCTAAGTCGGCCATATCAGTTATAATGTGCACATATCGGGTATTTGAGCCCGACAGGAATTCGGGCGAGTGGTGGGCGGATGGTGCACGCCTGGCAAGGCGCGAAAGCAGGCTCTAATCGAAAGGGATTGCGATGTTGAAGGCATTCGACAAGAAACTCCGCCTCGTTCGTCTCCGCTGCAGCATTAATCTTTTGCTCAGATACACCGGAAGGATACTAACGGTGGCCGGTGTTATCGCGGTGCTGATTCTTTTGGCTGAATACCTGCTTGCTATGAGGGTCATCAACGCGGAGAGTCTCTGGGTTTTCTTTGGGACGGCATCGGGGCTGGTTGTTTTGCTCTGGCTGCTGAACCAGCCGAGCCGGATACAGGTTTCGCTGCTGCTTGACGAGCGGCTGAAAATACACGAGCGTTTCAGCACGACCCTGGCGCTGGCCGATTCCAAGGACCCCTTCGCTGACGCCGCCCGCACCGAGGCCCGTGAGACGGCCGAGAGATTGGATGTTCAGGGCCGCTTTCCTATCAAGCCGTCGCGCTGCTGGTTCTATGCAGTCAGTGCGTGGCTGGTAGCCGGGGTGCTGCTGTTGTGCCCATTTCAGAAGGACCTGCTCGGGTTTCTCAAGAAACAGCAGCGGGAGGATATTGAGAGCAAGCAGATTGAAAAGGCGCAGGCCCAGATCAAAGAGGCGGCCAGCCCCGTCAAGCTGGCGGTCAGGCAGTTGGGTAATCCCGAGTTGGCCGAGGCCCTGAGCAAGTTAGGCGAGATACCCAAAGACGCCAAGCCGCAGGATGTCAAGCGCCAGGCAATCCGGGCCCTTGGCGACCTTTCCGATCAGATCAAGAAGATGCAGAGCAGCGCTCAGCTTGAGACTGCCGAGATGCTGCTGAGGATGTTTAAGCAACTGCCGGGCTCGTCCGACATTTTCTCGCAGAAACTGCGTCAGGCGCTGGCGAAGGGCAATTTCGCCGAGGCCTCCAATCAGTTGAATCAGATGCGCAAGCAATTAGAAGAAAGCAATCTTACCGAGGAGCAGCGAAAGGCCCTGGCCCAGCAGTTGCAGAATCTGGCAAAGCAGCTTGAGCAACTGGCGCAGAAGAACGAGGAGCTTGAGAAAGAGCTTGAAAAGCTCGGACTGGACAAGAAGCTCGCGAAAATGGGCGATAAGCAGTTGCGGGAAGCTCTGCAAAAGCAGGGGCTAAGTGCCGAGAAGATGGAGGAATTGCTGAAAAAGGCTGCTGCGTGCCGCTCTGCCGGCAGCCGATGTTCCAAGTTAGGCCAGGCCATGGCATCGTGCGGCGGCGGCGCCGGCGGATTGTCAGGGGACGATCTGGCAGCGGTGATGGATCAGTTGGACGAATTAGCGGCTACCAAAGAGCAATTGGCGGCGATGCAGGCCAGCCTTAATGAGATCAGCCGCTGCATGGGCTGTTTAGGAGAGGGTATGTGCGAGGGGCTTGGGGCGATGGGCCCGTTCAGTGAAGGATTCGCGCAGAGATATGGGGCAGGTACCGGGGGTCCGGGCATGGGTCACGGCCCCCGCGGAATCGATGAAACCGGACAAACCTCAACGAAGAAGACAAATGTCAAGAGTAAGCCGGGAGAGGGACCTAACGTCGCCAGCTGGTATTTCAAGGGTACTCAGGTTAAAGGCGAAGCGAAACGCGAGTTCTCAGAGGTTGTTCAGGCCGCCCGTGACAGCGCCGCTGAGGCCATAGATGACAGCGAGATCCCGCGGAAATACGAGGACGCCGTCAAAAGCTACTTCGGGCGACTCGAAGAAGCCGGGGAATAGGGAATCCATTTTCAGGGGTGGGGCCCTCCGGAGCCGATCCTGCTGTGTCGTGTACAAATGGGCCGCTGTTAAGCTTGGTGCAGGGAGTCGAAACGTATGCGAAAAGGACTGTGGCCTGTTGTTCCGGGCCTGCTGGCGATTCTCGTTGCAACTTTCTGTTTCACGTCATTTTCCTGCAAGGGAAGACGCAGTCCGGCCCAGAGGCAGGTCGTCCTGTATTGCTCGGTGGATCAGGTGTTTGCCGAATCCATGATCGCCGAGTTTGAAAAGCTCTCGGGCATCAAGGTATTGGCTCGCTTCGACATCGAGGCGAACAAGACCCTCGGACTGGTCCAGCGGATAAGGGCCGAGGCCGCTTCGCCCGTCGCCGATGTCTTCTGGTCGAGCGAGGTCTTCTATACAATACGCCTTGGGCGTGAGAATCTGCTAACTGTCTATAGCGGTCTCAGGACGAAGAATTGGCCCGCTTTATTTGCCGATCCGAATGGCCGCTGGTACGGGTTTGCCCTGCGCGGGCGGGTCATCGCTTACAATACCAAGAGGGTCGCCCCCGAGGATGCCCCCCGGTCACTTGAAGACGTCCTCGAGAGCAAATGGAAGGGCCAGCTGGTTATGGCCGAGCCCGAGTTCGGAACCACCGGCGGGGACGTCGCCAGTTGGTTTGCCCACTACGGGCCCGACCGCGCACGGGAAATCCTCGAAGCGCTAAAAGCCAACGAAGTACGTCTCGTCGCCGGCAACAGCACCGCTGTGAGAATGGTCGCCACCGGCCAGGCGGACGTTTGCTTCACGGACACCGACGATGTGTATGCGGCCGAAGCGAACGGCTGGCCTGTGGCTATGAACTATCTCGACCAGGGCGGTGACGGCGCTCTGGCGATACCCAACACGGCTGCTGTAATAAAAGGGGCGCCACATCCCGAAGAAGCCAAGGAGCTGATGGATTTCCTGCTCAGCGAGCGCCTCGAGCAAATGCTGGTCGAAAGCGATTCGCACAACTGCCCGATACATCCGGCTCTGGCCCGTCAGTACAAGGCATACGCAATTCCAAAGCCGCTGGACATAGACTACGCCGGGGTAGCCGACGAGCTGCCGAGGGCCATCCGAACCGCAAGGGGGATTCTCAGGTGAGAGGCGGGACTGTTTCTGCAAAGTTGATAACTGGGGTCTGCCTAACTCTTTGGACCTTGGTGATTCTCCTGCCCCTGCTTTTCCTATTCATTCACGCAATGTCACCTGGAGCCGGGTTAGAGATGGGCGAGAGGATTTTACCTTCTGCTCTTGGTTCGTTTGGCTTGGCAGGCGTTGTCGCCCTGGTCGCAGTGGTATTGGGCTGGGTCCCCGGCCGACTGCTCGGAACCTGCCGTGCCGGCAAGGACTTGCTGCTGTTGTTGATATTGATGCCGCTGGTTCTGCCGCGGTACGTGCTCTACTATGCGTGGAGCCTGCTGCTGACCCCCACGACGGACTTAGGCCGGTATCTGTCTGCCAGAGGCGAAGTTGCAAGGTTCGTCTGGACCGCTGCATCGTCGTTAGTCTTGATTCTTTGGTACTGGCCTCTGGCTGCGTTGCTGATAGCCCAGGGGTGGCGAAACATCGACCGGCGAATCTGGGATTGCGCCGCCCTCGATGCCGACGGTTTTGCGGCGTTTAGAAAGATAACGTTGCCTTTGCTGGCGCGTCCTTTGTTCCTGGCCTTTGGCGTATGCTTTGTCCTGACTCTCTCGGAGTTTGGCACTTTCCACCTTGCGGGGATACAAACCATCGGCGCCGAGCTGGCCGTCCTCTATGAGCTGACAGGCTCGGAAGCTTACGTCGCACGGGCCGCCTGGCCAGTCGTGGTTGTGGCGCTGGCCGTTGCGATTGCGCTGGGCCGAAGCTCGCGCTGCTGGGTTGCACCCGAGGCGGCGCTGGCGACGGTCGAATTCAAATCGCAGAAGTGGCGGTGGGGCGTTTTGCTGGCCCTTATTGGAATTTCTTTGGTTGCTCCGGTAGCGCTGCTGATTGGCAGTGTTACCGACACCCAGGCATTGCGACAGTTCATCAAGCTGCATCCGGACGAATTAGGCTGGTCGCTGGTAATATCCGCCGTTGCCGCCGGAGTCGCCTGCATGATTGCCTTGGCCGCCTTGTCGCTGGAGAAGACCGCCGGCCTTGGTCGATTGCGAAGCATCCACTCTCGCGTTTGGGCCCCGCGTCGATTGCTCTGCTTCGTGGTGCGGACCACGATATTCCTTGCTATGTTTGTCCCGGCTTCTGTAGTTGCGGTTTCATTGGTTAAGCTGCTGTCGGTGTGCAATCTGCCTGTGGCGGTGCGGCAGAGCTGGTGCATCGTCTCGGCTGGCCAGGCGGCACGATTTGCCGGTCTGGCCCTGGTTTTGCTACTCTTGACCCGGTATGCCGACGAGCGACATTTGTCGGAGATGGCCTCGCTCGACGGCGCCTCACGCTTGAGGGCCTGGTGGCACGTCCACCTGCCGCATACCTGGCCGCTCTTTGCAGGGACTTTCATCTTAGTCGCTATGTTCGGTATCACGGAACTATCGGCGACAATGGTGCTCCTGCCCGCGGGTTTGCCCAGCTTTGCCCAGCGTCTGCTCAACCAGATGCACTACGCCCGGGACCAGCAGGTAATCGCTTCGGTGCTGATATTGATTTGTCTGTTTCTGGCGCTCAGCGGCGTTGTGGTGCTGATGCTGCGTGCGGTACGGATGCGCCGACGAGTAACATTGTTGATTCTCTGGGGCGTAACACTTATCCTGGCAGGCTGCGACGGGAAGGGCGGTCTCGCCGGCGAACCGACCGTGGTCGATGCCTTCGGGCAAACCGGGCGCGGCCCCAGCCAGTTCGTTTATCCGCGGGCCATCGAGCTGACCTTGGATAATTTGCTGCTGGTTGTTGACAAGACCGGCAGAATCCAACGTCTGGACGCAAAAGGACAATTCCTCGACTCGATTGAAATGCCCGACATCCAAGCAGGCAAGCCCACCGGTCTGAGCGTGCACCCCAACGGCAATCTCTACGTGGCGGATACGCATTATTACCGGGTGCTCGTTTTTTCTCCCAAGGGCGAGCTAATCGACCAATTCGGCCAATTCGGCCAGGACAACGGCTGCTTCATTTACCCCACCGACGTCGCTTTTTCCGAAGACGGCAAAATCTTCGTCAGTGAATATGGCGGCAATGATCGGATTAGCGTCTTTACCGAGCAGGGAGATTTTCTTTACTGCTTCGGCGCTCCCGGCTCCGGCCCAGGCCTGCTCTCACGTCCCGCGGCGCTTTGCATCGACCATTCGCGGAAGCGCCTCTACGTAGCCGACGCGTGCAATCACCGTATCGCAGTCTATACGCTCGACGGCAAGTTACTCGAATACATCGGTTCTCTCGGCCGCGCCAAAGGGCACCTGCGTTACCCTTACGACCTGGCCCTGCTGGCCGACGGGACATTAGCCGTTTGCGAATTCGGGAATAATCGCATACAATTGTTTAGCCCCGACGGTACAAGTCTTGCCGTTTATGGGCAGCCCGGGCGACAACTGGGCCAGCTCGCGTACCCGTGGGGCGTCGTGGTTGACCGGCGACGACGCGCATTTATTGTCGATGCCGGGAACAACCGGATTCAGGTCTGGCAGCTATGAGTTATAGTTTCTATTTTGGGCAGCCCTGGTGGCTGGCGGCGTGTGTTTTGCTGGCGCCGATTGTCTGGCTCGGCCTTGGCAGCCTTGCTGCGCTGGGCCGTTACCGGCGAGTGATGGCTATTGTCTTGCGCTGCCTGGTTGTGCTCATCCTGATTGGGCTG
Source organism: uncultured Pirellulales bacterium (assembly GCA_964459805.1). Classification (GTDB taxonomy): domain Bacteria; phylum Planctomycetota; class Phycisphaerae; order Sedimentisphaerales; family Anaerobacaceae; genus DAOVRL01. Next base: position 20,493 of record CAYWOD010000006.1, on the reverse strand, counting down.
CTGGCCCGGCCCATGCTTGCCAGGAAAAGCCGGCATCTTACACTAATCACCGTGATCGACCGCAGTCAGTCTATTCCCATCGACCTTCAACGCAGAAGTCTGAGTTATCTCAGGCAGGCCCTGACCGACAAGGTCGCGGAGGACCAATTAGCTGTCGTGGACGTTGCTGAGGTCGCCAGTATTTCGCAGCTGCCATCGATTCTGGCCAAGATCCGGGAACGTAATACCACGCTCAACGGCCAGGAGACCAAGCTTTCCGACGGTATTCAGATGGCTATGGCTATCGCTCCTCCGGATACGGCTGTGAGGATACTGCTCGTTAGCGAGGGCAACGAAACCGCCGGCGACCTCAAAGAGGCCGCTCGACTGGCCGCTGCCAATAGAATTCCTATCGACGTGCTGCCTTTGCGCTATCAGTACGACAGGGAGGTGGTATTCAGGCGGCTCGCTGCTCCATCCAAGGCCAGAAGCGGGCAGACGGTGTCGCTGCGGTTCATTCTCAACAGCACGGCCGAGTCCCGCGGAAAACTCCTGCTGAATCTCAACGGCAGACCCGTTGACCTTGCCCCGGGTTCGCCTGAGATTACGGTTTCTGTTGAGTTGAAGCCGGGCACAAACGTTCAGACCGTATCCGTGCCGCTCGGCACGCGGGGAATGCACGAGTTCGAAGCGGTCTTTATGCCCGACGACCCGAACCAGGACGAAATAGTCCAGAACAACCGCGCCAGCGCAATGACGTACGTAGCCGGTCCCGGGCACGTCTTATTGGTGGCTACCGATGTCTCGGCCGCCACGACCTTGCAGAATGCCTTGGAGAGCTCCGACATAGACGTTCAGTTCTGTCTCGCTGCTGAGCTCCCCCGCAACCTGGCAAAGCTTGTGGATACGGACGCGGTCATTCTCGTCAATACCGATTGCGGCCAATTCACGTATCAGCAGCAGGAGATGCTCTGCCGCTACGTAAACGACCTCGGCGGCGGGCTGATTATGGTGGGCGGGCCCGAAGCATTCGGTGCGGGGGGCTGGATAGGCTCGCCTGTGGCCGATATACTGCCGGTTGACCTTGACCCACCACAGAAGAAGCAGATGCCCAAAGGCGCGCTGGTGTTGATTATGCACGCCTGCGAAATGCCGCAGGGGAACTTCTGGGGCAAAAGAGTCGCCATCGTCGCGGTAAAGACTCTAAGTCAGCTCGATTTGGTGGGCATTCTGGCCTACAACTGGCAGGGGTCCGGCGATTGGGTCTATCCTCTTTCTCCGGCCGGCGACAAGGAAGCGGTCATCTCAGCGATTCAGCAGATGGTGATGGGCGATATGCCGAGCCTGCAGGACCATTTGCTGCAGGCATACAACAAGCTCAAAGCCTGTAATGCCGCCCAGAAGCACGTAATAGTAATCAGCGACGGCGACCCTACCGCGCCCACCAACAAGCTGCTCGGTGACTGCAAGGATGCCGGCATTACGGTTACGGGCGTGGCCGTGTTCCCGCACGATCCCCGGCACGTGCAGAGCCTGATGCGTGTGGCGCAGGCCACCGGCGGACGGTTCTACAACGTCAAGGACCCCGCGGCTCTGCCCCAGATATACATTAAAGAGGCGCAGGTGGTCCGCCGCGCCCTGATAATGGAGGAGAGTTTCACGCCTGCGATAACGTACTCTCTCAGCGAGATTGTCAGGGGGCTGTCGTCGGGTCTGCCGCAGCTTGACGGCTACGTATTGACCGGACCCAAAGGCGGGCTTAACCAGATTGTTCTGACCAGTCATCAGGCCGACCCCATATTGGCAACATGTCAGTCCGGGCTCGGCCGATGCGCAGCCTTTACCAGCTCCGCAGACAGCAGATGGGCTACAAACTGGTTAGCGTGGGGCGGGTTCGAGAGGTTCTGGGAGCAGACCGTTCGCTGGGCCGCAAAACCCGCGCAGTCGTCTGATTGCGAAATCTTCGCCGACGTGGAGGGTCGCCAGGTCACCATCAATGTCGAGGCAATTGACGCGGAAGGCAGGTTCATCCAGTTTGCCAATATCGACGGGCAGGTAATCGCACCGGATATATCGAGTCAGGCGCTCGAGCTGACCCAGATCGGACCGGGCCAGTACCAGAGCCGATTCCAGGGTGCGGCCCCGGGCAGCTACATTGTGAACCTGCGGTACAGAAAGATTGGCGAAGATCAAGAAACGCACATCACTCAGACGACCGTGACTATTCCTTTTGCACCTGAGTTTCGCGACCTCTCTGATAATGCCCCGCTCCTCGCAGAGGTCAGCCAAATCACCGGCGGCAACATCCTTCCCGGCGACCCGAATCAAGCCAGTCTCTTCGATTATGCCGGACTGAAGTTCCCCGAGACCCAGATGCCGCTGACCAAGCCGCTGATGTTCCTATGGCTTGCCCTGTTCTTGCTGGATGTGGCGATGCGAAGGGTTGTTGTGGACTTCCGCGCAATGGTCCGCCGGGTAGTTGCCTTGGCCCGCGCCGCCAAGGGCGAGCGCAGGGTGGATGTGACTCTTGAGAGGCTGAAGCTGCGGCGCCAGAAGCTTCGCGAGCGGCTGACGGCGCGAAAAGCCGATGCGCTTGCTTCGAAGCGGTACCGGGCGAGCGAGCAGTACAAGGGTGATTTACCCGTGGTCAAGACGGCAGGGCGGCCGAAGCCGGAGGCTGAGAAGAAGCCGGAAAAGGCAGCCCCGGTAAAAGCCGCTGAAGAAAGCTCTCATATCGATAGACTGCTCAGGGCCAAACAGAAAGCGGCCGAGCATAAAGAGAATGAAAAGACTCCGGATAACTAATAGACGCTTAGGAGGTAATTGCAATGTCAAAAGAAACGAAGGAAGTTGAAGAGCAGTGTCGTGACTTTCGCAAGAAGTTCGATTCGCTGCGCAGCGAGATCGGCAAGGTGATTGTCGGGCACGAGGACATTGTCGATAACGTGCTTATCTGCCTGTTTTGCGGCGGGCATGTGCTTCTGGAGGGTGTGCCGGGCCTTGGCAAGACCCTGTTGGTGCGCACGCTCAGCTCGGTTTTCTCGCTTGAGTTTCGTCGTATCCAGTTCACGCCTGATTTGATGCCGGCGGACATCATCGGTACGAACATAGTTATGGAAGAGAAGGCCACCGGCAGACGACAGTTCGAGTTCCAGCGGGGGCCGATCTTCGGACAGATTATTTTAGCCGACGAAATCAACCGGGCGACGCCGAAGACTCAGTCCGCTATGCTCGAAGCTATGCAGGAGCACTCGGTGACCAGCGGGGGGCAGGTTCGCAAATTGCCCGAGCCGTTTATGGTCCTCGCTACGCAGAACCCTATCGAGCAGGAAGGCACCTACCCCCTGCCCGAAGCACAATTGGACCGGTTCTTCTTCAAGGTGCTCGTGCCGTACAGTGACCGCCGGGAGCTGCGCACCATCATCGACCGGACGACCACCGGCGCGGACCCGCAGGCGGAATCCGTTCTCGACGCCGAGCAGATAATCCAGGCCCAGGACCTTGTCAGGCATGTCGTCATTGCCGAGCACGTCCAGGACTACGCCATCCGCTTGGTGCTTGCGACACATCCGCAGGGCGAGTTCGCCGCTGAGACAACGAACCGCTTTGTTCGCTTCGGCTCGTCACCGCGAGCCGTTCAGGCCCTGGTCCTCTCAGGCAAGGTCCGCGCCATGCTCGACGAGCGTTACCATGTTAGTTTCAGCGATATTGAGGTCTCCGTGCTGCCGGCCATGCGACACCGGATCCTGCTGAATTTCGAAGGGCAGGCCGAAGGCGTAACTACGGACGATGTGCTCAAGCAGGTGCTCGAGAGCACGCCGAAAGCGTTGGAGCAGAAACTTGACGTTCCGTAGGCAAGATAACGGCTGCTCATGCGTATTGAATAGTAAGGGACGGCTTTTGATCGGATATGGACAAGACTAAAGCAACAACATCACGAAAGAGACTGACGGATTTACTCGATCCGGAGTTTATGACGCGGCTGGATGCGCTGGATGTCCTGAGCCGCAAGATATTGCAGGGCAAACTCCAGGGCGAGCGTCGATCCAAACGCCATGGCCAGAGTGTAGAATTTGCCGACCATCGTCCGTACGTGGTCGGCGATGACCTGCGATTCGTGGACTGGAACATCTACGGGCGGCTGGAGCAGTTGTTCCTCAAGCTCTTTCTCGAGGAGCAGGACCTGACCGTGCATATTGTAGCCGACGCCAGTGCTTCGATGAGCGTGGGAGAGCCTTCGAAGGAGCTTTTCATCAAGAAACTCGCTGCTGCTCTGGGTTATGTCAGCTTAGTGAACAACAATCGGGTAAGTATGAGCATGTTCGGGGACGGTCTGACGGGCCAGCTTGCCAACATGCGCGGGCGAAACTACCTTCACCAAATGGCCGATTTCCTGTTGACCGCCGAATGCGATGGGCTTTCGCAGTTCGATATCGCCTGTCGGCAGTTAGTCGGCGGACGCATCGGGTCGGGCGTGATGATTGTGCTCTCGGACTTTCTGTTTAAGGAAGGCTACGATTCCGGCCTGCGCAGGCTTATCGGCAGGCAGTACGACCTCTACGTTATCCAGGTCCTCTCGGCCCAGGAGCTCTCGCCCGATCTCGGCGGCGATTTGAAACTGATTGACATCGAAGACGCCGATGTCGCTGAGATAACCGTAAGCGCCGCGTTGGCGAAGTACTACAAGCGAAACCTTACCGCCTATTGTAACGAATTGAAGGATTTTTGCACCCGCCGCGGGGCAGTTTATGTGCTGGCCAGCTCCGCCGACTCGGTGGAGTCATTAGTGCTGAACTATCTGCGGCGGATTCGGCTGCTCCGCTGATTGCGGCGCCGCTGGTTGTTTGGAGTGTGCATTTATGGAATGGCTGACGCCTTTGACAGCACTTTATGCCGCTGCGGTTTCGGTGCCGCTGCTGCTGCTGCTGTATTTCCTCAAGCTCAAACGTCGCGAGCAGATTATCTCAAGCACGTTGCTGTGGAAACGGGCCGTACAGGATCTGCAGGTCAACGCCCCGTTTCAAAGGCTCAGACGGAACATCCTGCTGCTCCTGCAGTTATTGATGTTGCTGGCGCTTTTACTTGGGCTTGCCGGGCCGATACTGGCGTTGACGGCCGGCGGAGCGCGCCGGTATGTATTGTTGATCGACCGGTCGGCAAGTATGAGCGCGACCGACATCAAGCCTACCCGGCTCGACCAGGCCAAGAAACAGGCCGGAACGTTCGTTGAGTCTCTCCGTGGCGAGTCCTTCTTTTCTCTGCGCGGCGCCCGTGACCAGACAATGGTCATCGCCTTCGACGATCACGCCAAGGTTATGTGCAACTTCACCGCCGACAAGCGACAGCTAATCGCCGCCATTGACCGGATAGCGCCGGGCGATGGCGATTCGGCTCTGGCCGAGGCGGTTATGGTCGCTCAGGCCTTCGCACAGGCACCCGGTGAGGAGCCGCAAAATCAAAGCGCACGCGAAACGGCAAAAATGATACTCTTTAGCGATGGGCGGATACACGACCTGGATGAGATTATGGTCAGCACCGACGAATTGACCTTCTACTGCATCGGTGAATCGACCGAGAATGTCGGCGTAACGGCTATGCAGGCGAGAAGGTCGTACGAGGACCCCGACCGGATTAACGTATTTGCCACGGTTGCCAATTACGGCGACGAGGCGGCAACGAGCGATGTCCAGCTTAGCATAAACAACGATGTTCGTGCGGTAAAATCAGTCACTATCCCTTCAGGAAAGACCGGCGACGACTCGGATGACGCCGGACCCGGGAAAGTGGCGGTTAATTTCGCTCTTTCGTACGCCGAAGCCGGGGTGCTTCAGGTTAGGCAGTTGCTGCCCGATTCGCTCGCGAGCGACGATGCCGCGTGGGCCATTTTGTCACCTCCCAAGAGGCTCTCGGTTCTGCTTGTTACCAACGGCAATACGGTGCTGGCGCTGGCGCTGAAGGCCTGTCCGCTGGCCGGGCTGGACCTTATGTCCCCGGCGCAATTCGACGCTAACGGGATTTCCGACATTAACGTCGAGCGGCCTTATGACGTTATCGTACTTGACAATCATCTGCCGGCCAAACTGCCCAAGTGCCGTTATCTGGTTTTTGGCCGGCCGCCGAACGACATTGATGTCTCGGTCGCTCAGCAGCTCGAAAACCAGGTTATTGTGGATTGGAGGCCCAAGCACGCCGTACTGAAATACGTTAGCTTGACGAATCTCTTTGCTCAAGAATGTTACAAGATGGTCCTGCCCCGCGATGCAGAGGTCCTCGCCGAGTTCAATGAGTCGCCTGCGCTGGCGCTGCTGCGCCGAAAAGGGAGCGTTTTTCTTCTGGCCGGGTTCGATGTGCTAAAGACCACCTGGCCGTTTGAGCCGAGCTTCGTCTTGTTCTGTTACAACGCAGTCAGTTTCCTGGGCATGCAGGTCGGACAAAACCAGCAGGTGAATCTCCAGGTGGGCGAGCCTATCGTTATTCAAGGGCTTGCTCCGGAGCTTACCGCTACAATTGACGGGCCTGGTTTCTCCGATAGCGAAATCAAGGCGAGTTCAGCGGGGACTATTCGGTTTCCCGGCACCGACCGCGTGGGCATCTACGGGCTGAGAATCCCCGATCAGTCGCCGATGCTCTTTGCGGTCAATCTTCTCGATCGGCTCGAAAGCAATATCGAGCCTCGGCGCGAAATCGTGCTCTCAGGTCAGCAGGTAGAGGCCCGGGAAGGCGCCGTGACCCGCGCGAACCTGCCGCTCTGGTCGTTTCTCGTAGGCTTGGTTTTAATTCTTGCATGTCTGGAGTGGGTGATATATAATCATAAGGTGCGAATTTGATACATAAATGTTGCTTTCGGTGGGAGTTAGCATGTTACGCGTTTCACCAGCTTTATTGGCGGTTTTGATTCTGGCGCTTGCGGGAGTTTGCTCGGCAGAGGAGTCGCCGTTCAATGTTGACTTCTTCTGTGGATGGGGCGGCTGCTACCGTCCCATGCAGTGGACGCCGGTCGAGATCGGCATTGGCAGCACACTTACCGAGCCGTTCGCCGGTGTCGTAACGCTCTCGGCTCCGCAGGATGGCCTGAACACTCTAAACATCAGGCACAGGTTTGTGCTGACGCCGGATATTTACCTGCACCTGCCGCTCGTGACGAAGTTCGCCTTTGCGGCCGACAGATGTAATGTGGATCTCATCGACGCAAAACGCCGTAGAAGTGTTTGGGGCCAGAAGTACGACCTCTGGGGCCGCACTACGAGAGATCGCATGCTCACCGCAGTCACCGAAAAAGATATGTTGATAGGGCACGTCGGCGGCAAGTTCGGCCTGCTCAGGCTCCCAAAGCAGTCGGTCTGCCGGGAGCAGCAGGGGGGGCGGGGAAAGGTATATCTCGGAGATAAATTGCCTCGGATGGTTCCATGGGACTGGACGGGCTTTGTCAGCCTTGACCTGCTGATCCTCTACGACCCCGACTGGAACCAGTTCAATCCGCACCAATTGAATGCAATTGCGCAATGGATCTCAAACGGCGGTCGGCTCTTGCTCGTCCTGGGAAGCCATCCGCTGCCGGCCAACAATCCCATTGCCCAGTTGCTTCCGGTTGAGGCCCGCCAGGTGAAAGAGATTACCGTCGATCCAGAAATCCTTCGGAAATGGGACCTCCAGCCCGGCGAGTCCGAAACAGTTGCAGGGTGGCCCCTTCTAGCGAAGCCGACGGCCGGGCTGTGTGATACGGACAGTTCCGACGCTAATGAGTGCGTCTTTGCAGTGGGATATGCAGGTTTCGGGCGGGTAGGTGTTTTGGCCTTTGACCCTTCGACGATGAGCGACAGACAAAGGACAAAATCTTCTGAGTTCTGGGTCAACCGCATCACGGCCGTCCTCGAAGACGATCATGCCCAGACTACGGGGGGTGCTTTTCCCCGCGACAGCAGCCCACGTCGTCGCAGCCGTAATCAGCGTGACCTAATGCTCCCGCTTCGCAGGATCGAATTCGCAGAGGATGCCTCCCGCAGCGACCAAGGCTCCCAGAACATCAATCATTACGAAATCGGCCTTGCCCAGGCGGCAAACAACGCGGTTATGAATTACCTCTACAAGGGGATTCGCCCGTTGAGCATCTGGTGGGTAATTCTCCTGCTGACCGTTCTGGCTGTCCTGCTCGGGCCGTTCGACTACATAGTGCTCAAACGCAAGGGCCGCCTTCCGCTGACCTGGCTGACCTGCGCCTTCTGGATCGTCCTGTTCACAGTCGGCGCCTATTACGGGGTCGAGTTCCTGCGAGGGGGGCAGATGGAGTTGAGGGTGGTTTCCGTGCTCGACGGGATTGAGAACAACAGCCTGGGGTGGTCCACGAATTATTGCGGCCTGTTCGCCCCACACAGCGACGATTACAGGCTCAAAGACCTCAAGAAAAACGAGTGGTGGTCAGGCATCGCCCCCACACAGCAGTCAATTTGGTCGTATCAACGAGAAGGCAGCGCACGAAGGATTTACTGTGAGCAGGACGACGGGGGCAATCGGCCGGAATCACTGCCCATCAATATCTGGACCATCCAGTGTCTGCTCAACGAATCGCCTCTGGAGCGGCTGCCTTACACCGCCCAGGTTGAACGCAGCGGCGGTGATATCATCGTGAATATCTCCAATGAATGCGATGCCCCGATACTAAGCGGCTACGTTTTCTTCGAGGGCGATAGAGGAATCAGCTTCGGCAGGGTGCCGCCACAGGCCAATAAGCAGTTCCGCGGCGCCTTACGTAACGTAACCACCTGGCGCAGTTATGACGTGGACCGTCTTCGTAATTCTTACTACAATTCCCGCCCAGTCCAAAGAGTCCGCTCGTCCGGGCAGTCCGATTCATTCAAATGGGAGGACGCATTCTTTGCTCAGGGGTCAATGCAGCGCACCCGTGCGATCAGCGCGTATCTTGCGCACGGGGCCGCTGTTGTCTGCGTAGAGTACGAGCAGGCCCCCGTCTCCTTTGCCGTTGACGCCCGTTCGTGCACATACGACCACATCCAACTGGCGAGGCTTGTGGTTTTTCCCAGCCAGCAAAACGAGGAAACAGGAAATGATCAAAACCGAGAATCTGAGTAAGGACTATGGCAGCTTGACCGCAGTTGCCAACCTCAATTTAACAATTCAGCAGGGGGATATATTCGGCTTCATCGGTCCGAACGGAGCCGGCAAAACCACGACTATGCGCATTCTCGTGACGCTCCTGGAGCCGACGCACGGCACGGCCTTCATCGACGGCCTGGATGTTAGAAAGAAGGGCAAAAAGGTCCGCAAGCTGGTCGGCTATATGCCCGATTTTATGGGCGTTTACGACGACCTCAAGGTCTTCGAGTACCTTGAGTTCTTCGCCGCCGCGTTTGCAATAGAACGCAAAAAACGCAAGACCATCGTGGACGGCGTCCTGGAGCTGACCGACCTGCAGTCCAAGCGAAGCGCCACAGTTGACAGCCTTTCACGCGGTATGCAGCAGCGGCTGGGCTTGGCACGGGTGCTCATTCACGATCCCAAGGTGCTCATCCTGGATGAGCCGGCGAGCGGCCTCGACCCCCGTGCGAGGATCGAAATCAGGGAGCTGCTCCGCGAGCTCAAGCGCATGGGAAAGACGATAATGATCTCCAGCCATATCCTCAGCGAGCTCGAGGAAATCTGCGACCACGTCGGCATTATCGAGCACGGGCGCATGGTCTTTAGCGGGACCTTGGAAGAAATTCGCCCGCGCCTGGGAATTGAAAGCAAGGTCCGCGTACAGGTGGCCAATAATCAGGATAAAGCCGTCGAGCTGCTCTCGGCGCTTCCCCAGATACGCCAGGTTCAGGTCATCGACGACTACATCTCCGTGACCTTCGGCGAGGACGAGGAAGGCGACGGTGTTATCGCGCGGACGCTTGTTAACGGGGGCCTGGATGTTACTTTCCTCCAGCCCGAACAGCTCAAACTTGATGATGCGTTCCTGCAGTTGACCAAGGGTATAGTCCATTAGGTCCGGCTGATTAAGAAAGCTGTTGCCGCCCAAGCCGACAGGCCGCGTGTGAGACGCTTATGACTATGGCATTGACCGGCTTCCGGAAATTGCTCAACCCGCTCTGGCTGACTGGACCGCTCTTTGACAAGGAGCTCCGCGTCTCTGCCCGCAGAAAAAGGAACTACCTTCTGCGGTTTCTATACGTGGCTGGTTTGACGGCCTTTGTTGTCGTTGTCTGGCTCAGCGTGGTCGAGTCTCAGGCGTCCACGACCTTCCAAAAGTCGCGGATGGCGGTGGCCGGGAAGACCATCGTCAATACTATTGTTACGTTTCAGTTCGCCGCTACTCAGTTGATTGCCGTTATTATGCTGAGCACTTCGATCAGCGATGAAATCTACAACCGCACGCTCGGGCTGCTTATGACGACCCCTCTGGGCGGCTTTCAAATCGTAATGGGCAAGCTGTTTAGCAAGCTCCTGCAGTTGCTGCTGCTCTTGGCTATCAGCCTGCCGCTGCTTGCTATCGTCCGCATCTTCGGCGGCGTGCCCTGGAGTTACGTTTTCTCCAGCGTGTGCATTACTCTGACCGCTATGCTCTTCGCGGGGGCTCTGAGTCTGTACTTTTCGATCAGAAACCGCCGGGCCTATGTCGTCATCATAAAAACGATTGTCGCCCTTGGCTTTTTCTTTGGCTTGCTTCCGAGACTCATCGGTGTTCTGCTGATGCTGCCGATGACGTACATTGGCGGGCGTGCGCCTCAAATTCTCTCTCATCCGGTTTTCTGGAGTGCCTTGTCTCATCTTAGCCCTTTCACAGCGATGTCTTACAACATGGCCTTGATGATGTCTCCGCGGGCGCTCGGTGGTGGGTTTGCGTTCCATTGGCCTGTGCATTGTGCATTTATGTTAGGCTTGTCCATCTTGTTGATAACCCGATGCGGGGTTATCGTGCGCAGGGTGGCCCAGCGTCAGGCAGCCGGAGAGCTCGACCGCCCCTCAAAACGCAAACGCAGACGAAGAGCAGGAAAATCAGGCGCCCGGGCCGGACAGAGCACCGGTGCCGTCGGCGTCGTCAGACGCGTAACCGGCTCTCCTGTCCTGTGGAAAGACTTGAGGGCCCCGCTGATTCGCGGCGCCGAGGGGAGAAACAGCATTATCGGCTTTGTGATAACTGTTGCTGCGCTGTTGGCAACATACGTCGTCTGGGCACGCGAAGGATATCTCGATGAGGATTTTGCCCATATCTCATACGTTGTATTGTTCGTTGTTATGGCTATGCTTTTTCACATCGTTTTTTCGGCTACAAGTATTACATCAGAGAAAGAGTCGCGCGCCTGGCCAATCCTGCTGGCAACCTCTATGGACGATAAGCAAATCCTGGTCGGAAAGGCGGCTGCCGTATTTCGCCGCTGCCTGCCGGTTTGGTTCCTGCTGGCCGGCCACGTTGTAATCTTTGTTCTTATGAGGTTTATCCATGTTATTGCCATAGTCCACCTGCTTATGCTTGTTGTCTGGCTGGTGGTGTTTCTCACGTGCTCGGGGCTGTATTTCAGCGCTCGGTTCAAGCGTACTACTTCGGCGGTAGTGGCCAGCTTTGCACTGGCGCTTGTGCTTTGGGCCGTCGTTCCAACGGTATCGGCGCTGATAGCCGGAGCCACACGCAACAAGGATATTCTTGCCGTTTCTGCATTCGCGAATCCTGCGGTGCAGGCGGGCGTTATTATGGCCGGCGCCGGCGGCAGGCGTAATGCGCACGCAGACCTGGCCGACCTGAAATATCACTGGTTGTATGCGGACCTCGGCATTGGCTCCACAACCGCTGTCCTGCTCATTACCATGCTCGTTTACGTCTTCTTCGGCCTCCTTTTTGCCTGGCGCGCCACGTGCCGATTTCGACGTAATGTCTTCTGATCTCTATTTGAGCTGATTATGACTGCTGCTTCGCCAAATGTTCTTTCATTGCTTCCGGGCCTCTCCTGGCTGACCGGACCAATCTTCGAAAAAGAGCTGCGCGTCTCCAGCCGCAGACGCCGAAACTACGTCTTGCGCTCCGCGTACATCGTACTGCTGGGTCTCTTCATTATATACGTATGGTTTATTGTCGTTGCATCTGGCGGTTCTGCTTCACCGACGTTTCAGGCCTCGCGGATGTCCGAAGCGGGCAAATATGTCATCACCACGATAATCTGGTTTCAATTCGTCGCCGTTCAGTTGATAGCAATCGTTATGCTCAGCACCTCCGTCGGCGGTGAAATCCGTCAACGCACCCTCGCCGTGCTGATGACCACGCCCATCAACAGTCTGCAAATCATTATGGGCAAGCTGTTGAGCGGGCTGCTGCAGGTGATGTTACTGCTGGCGATCAGCTTACCGCTGCTGGCGATTATCCGCGTCTTTGGAGGCGTACCCTGGGATTATGTTGTCTCGAGTCTGTGTATAACGTTGACCGCCGCCGTTTTTTTAGGCTCACTTAGCCTGCTTTTGTCGATGACTTTTCGCCATGCTTACAATGTTGTTCTGGTAATCGTCATTGGATATGTGATCGCCTTTGCTGTTGTGCCACCCCTCGTTAGCCTGCTGTCGAGACAAGGTGTATTTAGCAGCAGGTTTGCCCAGGCGATAGACTTCCTGGTCAATCCCTTGGGGGCTATGCTTATCCGCACTTATGTAATGTTCTCGATTCCGAGAAACGTGGGAGTCTTCTCTTCCTGGCCGCTGCACTGTGCGATTATGCTCTCTGCGAGCGTCGGCGTGCTGTGCCTGGCCATCTGGCGTGTCCGCGGAATCGCGTTGACGGCGGCCTTTGGCGGCGCCGAGAAACGGTCGGCTCGGAAAAAAAGTAAGTCGCCCACTCGCCAAGACGGCCCAATAAAACGCCTCGAGGGATCACCCGTTGTCTGGAAAGAGATGCGCAAGCCCTTCTTTCAAGACAACACGGCAAACATTGTCGCTTACATCGCGCTGGGCGTGATAGTTGTGGCCGCGATTGTCTCGTGTGCATTTGATCTTGGATTCGGCACCGTCTTGACGTTGATGCTTGCGAACATACTGATGCTGCTCCTGATAGTACGTATGGCGGTCCTCTCGGCAGCGAGCATCACTCGTGAAAAGGAGTCGCGGACCTGGCCCATACTCCTGGCAACGCCGTTGGACGATTGGGAAATAGTGCGGGACAAAGGTATCGCGGCAATTCGCAGAAACCTGCCGATGCTGTTCTTCATTATTCTATTGCTGCTCTCTTTCTATTTGACCACCACATTCAGCGAATCAGGACCAGAGTTTCCGATGCTCTATGTAATCGGTTGCGTGGTTACGCTGGCGGGTTCGGCCGTCTTCGTGATTGGCCTTGGTCTGTACTGCAGCGCTCGCATGAAAAGGACCAGTGCGGCGGTGGCCGTGACGCTCGGTGCCTATATGGGACTTCCCTTTTTTTGCTGTGGCGCGCTGCGTTCTTTCTCTGGCGTGTTTTTCGTGCTCGGAGGTCCCGGGCCCGGCGCAACCCTTAGCTTCCTTGTTCCCGTCTGCGTTCAAACGGGAGTGGGCCTGTTGTTTGCCTGGCGCGCTAAGTGCCGTATTCGGCGTAATATCTTTTGATATGAGCATAACCTGATTATGAATACTGCTTTAGCAGACGGTGTTTCGGTGCTTGGGGGCCTTTTGCGGCTGACGGGGCCGATATTCGACAAAGAGCTGCGTGTTGCCAGCCGGCGGCGGAGGAGCTACGCCCTGCGTTCGGCGTACATCGCGTTGCTGTGCCTGTTCATCTTGTACGTATGGCTTATTACGGTTAGATTGGGTGGTCCGGGCTCGGCGTCATTTCAGGCCTCGCGGATGGGCGAGGCGGGCAGGCGTGTCATCACGGCGATAATCTGGTTTCAGTTTGTCGCCGCTCAGTTGATGGCAATCGTTCTGCTCAGCACATCCATCGGCGGCGAAATTCGTCAGCGAACACTGAGCGTGCTGATGACCACGCCCATCAACAGTCTGCAAATTGTGATGGGAAAGCTATTGAGCGGGCTGCTGCAGGTGATGTTACTGCTGGCGATCAGCTTGCCGATGCTGGCGATTATCCGCGTCTTTGGAGGCGTGCCCTGGGGTCACGTTGTATCAGGGCTGTGTATAACCTTGACTGCTGCGGTTTTCGCAGGTGCGCTCAGCCTGCTCTTGTCGATGACTGCCCGCCACGCATACACCGTTGTCCTGGCAATCATGACCGGATACCTGCTTGTGTTCGGTGCTTCTTCCGGTTTGATCGGTATGCTTTCGGCGTGGGGCCTATTCGGCAGCACGTTTGCCGAGGTAATACTGTACGTGCTCAATCCATTCGGGGCGCTGCATGCGGTGCTTTCGCTCGGTAAGACTGCGGGAGTCATTTCATCGTGGCCGGTGCACTGTGCGATTATGCTCTCGGCAACGGTCGGTGTGGTGTCTCTGGCGGTCTGGCGTTTCCGCAAGATCGCGTTGAGCGAGGCGTTCGGCGGGGCCGCGAAACAGGCGGCTGGCAAAGAGCCCAAAGCATCGGTTCGTAAACGGCCTTCACGTGCGTCCTCGGCTATAAGGCGCGTGGAGGGGGCGCCTATTGTCTGGAAAGAAATGCGCAAGCCCTTCTTCGGGCGCCGAAAGGCGAGCTTCATCCTGTACGCCGTGCTGGCGGGTGTGATTTTAGTGGGCTCTATTCCCATGGTATTTGGCCTCCGAATGGGCAGAGGCTTCGGTAGTCCTTTGTTCTCCTACCTTATGATGGGCTTTTCCTTGATTGTTTTTGTTCGCCTGGCGGTCCTCTCGGCGGCGAGTATCACGGCCGAGAAGGAGGCCGGGACCTGGCCGATACTGCTGGCAACGCCGTTGGACGATACGGAAATAGTGCGAGGCAAAGCCATCGCGGCATTCCGCAGAAACGTCCCGCTGCTGCTACTGCTGATTCTATTGCAGGTTGTGCCTTATCTTGGCATCATCCTATTTAGAGGTATGGGTTTCTTGTCAGTGTTTTACACAATCATTTACACAATCATTTATGCGATCGGTCTGGCGGGTACCGTCGTTTTTGTGATTGGTCTCGGTTTGTATTTTGGCGTTCGTTTGAAGAGCACTAATGCGGCGGTGGCTTCGACGGTAGGCATATACATTGGTGTTGAGTTGTTTGGCCGCAGGGTATTAACCACTCTGTTGTATAGCATCTTCCTTGCAGCGTCGTATCGTCAGGGAGGCCGCGGTGCGGTTTTGACGTGGCTGATCCCGATAGCTGTCACGCTGATTCCCACGTGTGTTTGCCTCGGCGTCGGTCTCCTGGCCGCGCAGCGTGCAAGATGCCGCTTGAGACGCAACATTTTTTGATTATTATGTCGGATAAATATGGTCGTCAGTCTCTACAACTTCGTGCTTAAGCTGCTAAGCCTTTCCTGGCTGACGGGGCCGATCTTCGAGAAGGAGCTGCGCGTTTCCAGCCGCCGCCGAAGAAACTACGTCCTCCGGTTTGCGTACTTAGTCCTGCTGACCATCTTTCTGGTTCTGTTCTGGCTTCGGTGTGTACCGTCTCGAGGCTCGGGCCTATACCAGAGCTCCCGGATGGCCGAAGCCGGAAAGATCATTATCGCGTTCATCATTTGGTTCCAGTTCGTCTCGACTCAGTTTGTCGCCGGGATAATGCTCAGCACGTCCATCAGCGATGAGATATATAACTGCACGCTCGGCCTGCTGATGACCACGCCGGTCAACAGCTTTCAGATTGTTATAGGCAAGCTCTTCAGCAAGCTGCTGCAGTTGATTCTACTGTTAGCGATAAGTCTGCCGATATTGGCCATCGTTCGTGTCTTCGGCGGTGTGCCGTGGGGTTACATCGTCTCCGGCCTTTGTGTAACCCTTACCACGGTCCTTTTTGTCGGGTCAGTCAGCATGTTTTTCTCCATATTCAGCCGAAGGGCCTACGTCGTCATTATTCTGACTGTCCTTACCCTCGGCACGCTCTTTGCCCTGCTGCCCATTCTTGCCGCTATGTTCCTTCATTCTGTAGATGTCTCCGAAATTGAATTCTTCTCAGCCCTTTCGTATGTTAATCCCTATCTTCTGCTGGCCTTCGATACCGACAGAATGATGTCGCCTCGTATGGGCGGCTGGCCTGCTTTGTCCTGGGCTGTGCACTGCGTTATCATGCTGGCTGCCTCAGCCCTGTTACTGCTTCTTTCCGTCTTTATGGTGCGCGGGGTGGCGCTGCGCCAGGCCATCGGAGAGTTGGGCACATCCTCGCGCGGACGGCGACGGCGCTCCAACACGAAGGCCGTCCCCACCGGATCCGAGCACCGGGAGTTTGCGCCTCCGCCCAGACGAGTTAAAGGACCTGCTGTTCTCTGGAAAGAGCTGAGATCGCCCGTCTTCGGACGGCGCAAAATTGCCGTTCTGATCACCATTGCCGTCGGACTGATCCTGCTGTTCGTAACCTATGGCTTTTTTGCCGACGAAAATGCGTTGGATGATGAATGGGTACACATCTTGTACACTGAGATCTTTTTGGCGCTGGGAATCTTGTTTACTATTATCCTCCCCGCCACGTGCATCACTTCGGAGAAGGAATCGCGTTCCTGGCCCTTGCTGCTGGCGACCACTTTGAGCGATTGGCAGATCCTCTTTGGGAAGTTTGCCGGCGTTTTGCGGCGTTGTGCGCCGGTTTGGGCGGTTCTGTTCGGGCATATCATGCTGTTCACCCTCGCAGGTGTTATTCACCCGCTGGCCACCGTTCAGATGGGTATTCTGGTCGCCTGGATAGTGGTGTTTCTATCGGGCACGGGCCTTTATTTCAGCGTTCGTTTCAAGCGCACTACGACAGCCGTTATGATGAACTTCGGCGTGGCCGCGCTGATCTGGGCACTACTGCCCTTCGTAATTACTCTGATTGGGATAATCGTCACCGATTTTCACGATGTCCGTGTGTTCTGCGAGCTTTATTGGGACACGAATCCGTTTGTCCACGCCGTCGTCATTATTGATGCCACCGCACGCAGTGGGGGATTAGGACGCTACGATTGGCTTGAAGTCGGCGCCAGGGATGTCTCGGAGGCAACGATTTGGATGCTTTTTTGTATGCTCGGCCACATGTTCCTGGGCTTGCTTTTCGCCTGGCGTGCGAAATGCCGATTTAGGCGCAATGTCTTTTAGTTT
>CAYWOD010000006.1:0-3293 GCA_964459805.1 uncultured Pirellulales bacterium | reverse complement strand
TAAATTTTGGTCGGCGATTTTTGAGCCTTTCCTGGCTGACGGGGCCGATCTTCGAGAAGGAGCTTCGCGTCTCGAGCCGACGCCGCAGAAACTACGTCCTTCGCTTTGGCTACCTGGCCCTGCTGACAATCTCTGTCGTACTAACGTGGCTCGTGTATGTACCACGTGGAGGCACCGGACTATATCAAATCTCTCGAATGGGCGAGGCCGGAAAAGGGATAACCGTATGTCTCGTTTGGTTTCAGTTCATTGCCATCCAGATTGTCGGCGTGATAATGCTCAGCACTTCAATCAGTGATGAGATTTACAACCGCATGCTCGGTCTGCTGATGACCACGCCGATCAACAGCTTTCAGATCGTTACAGGAAAACTCTTCAGCAAGCTGCTGCAATTGCTGCTGCTGCTGGCTATAAGCCTGCCGCTGCTGGCGATCGTTCGAGTCTTCGGCGGTGTACCTTGGGGTTACGTCATATCGAGTCTCTGTATAACTGTTACTGCCGTAGTCTTTGTCGGGCTGCTGAGCTTGTTCTTTTCGATATTTAGCCGAAGGGCCTACGTCGTCATTATTTTGACTACACTGACGCTCGGGGTGATTTTCCTCTTGCTGCCGTTCCTGGCCGCCTACATGTTGCATCGGGTGATGTCTCAGGGTACTCTCTTTAGCATTTTCACTTTTCCGAATCCGTATTTTACTCTTTTCTTTAACACGATGCTGATGATGGAGCCACGTGCGATGATGGGCGGATTCGTGTTCTACTGGCCTGTTCACTGTGGTGTGATGTTGGGCGCATCGGGGTTGCTGCTGTTTCTTTCGGTGCTTTTGGTCCGCAGGGTTGCGCTGCGCCAGGCTACCGGGCAGTCGGGCGTATCGCCGCGTAAGCGCCGGCGCGACAGGGAGGCCGGCGTCGCCTCATCCGAGCAGCGCGGATTCGCCGTTGCGCCCAGGCGCGTTAAAGGGCCTGCTGTTCTCTGGAAAGAGCTAAGGTTCCCCATGTTCGGACGACGCAAAATCGCCACTTTGATTGCTATTGCCGTTGGCCTGATTGTCCTGTTTATAACCTACGCCTTGTGCGCAAATGAGAATATGTTGGACGACGAAGAAACCCACATCATGTACGTCGTCATTTTTGCAGGGCTCGGGATGCTCTTTACCATTATTATTCCCGCTACGTGCATCACTTCGGAGAAAGAATCGCAGTGCTGGCCGCTGCTCTTAGCGACTACGCTGACCGACTGGCAGGTTATTTTTGGCAAGTTTGGAGGCGTTTTGCGTCGTTGTTTGCCCATTTGGTGCCTACTCTTCGGCCACATCATTCTGTTCACGCTCACGGGTGTCATTCATCCGGTTGCCATCATTCAGTGTGCTATCCTCGTTGCTTGGATACTCGCATTTCTTTGCGGAGCCGGCCTCTATTTCAGTGCTCGCTTCAGGCACACCACCACTGCGGTAATTGCCAATTTCGCTCTGGCTGCTTCAGTCTGGGGGTTGGTGCCTCTTCTGATGGTGGTTATTGCCGGGATAACTCGAACTCGAGCCGGCTACGACTGGGCGGAGGCCTACATAGATACCAACCCTATTGTACACGCCGGTATTTTGGTGGACGGCACCATGCGGCCGTTAGGCAGTTACTGGTGGCCGGGATTGGGCTCGCTAAATGCTGCAGAATCAACAAGCTGGATGCTCATTTGTATGCTCAGCTACATGTTCCTTGGCCTGCTTTTTGCCTGGCGCGCGAAATGCCGAATGAGACGAAATATCTTCTGATCCTTCTTTGGGATAGCAATCGTGGCTCGCGTTTTGTTGGAAAATGTTACCAAAGTTTTTGACGGCGGCGTAACTGCGGTCTCAAGTTTCAGCCTGGAAGTGGCCGACGGCCAATTTATGGTGATTGTCGGCCCAAGCGGCTGCGGCAAAACCACAACTCTAAGAATGATCGCAGGCCTGGAAAGACCTACCGCCGGAAACATATACATCGGGGATACTCTGGTCAACGATCTGCCCGCGAGACGGCGAGATGTAGCTATGGTCTTCCAGAACTACGCCCTGTACCCGCATATGACCGTCTATCAGAATATGGCATTTGCGCTGACAATGAGAAGGCTGTCGGCGGCCGAGATAGCCAAGCGCATCGGGCGGGTAGCCGGCCTGCTCGCCATAGAGCATCTCCTGGCGCGAAAACCGCATGTGCTTTCCGGGGGGCAGCGACAGCGGGTTGCGCTCGGCAGGGCGATTGTACGCAGTCCAAAAGTATTTCTCTTCGACGAGCCTTTGAGCAATCTCGATGCCGGGCTGCGCATAAGCACGCGGGCCGAGATCAAAGCCCTGCACCAGAAGCTGCAAACCGCCTGCATTTACGTTACGCACGACCAGGCCGAGGCTATGACCCTCGGGGACCAAATCTGCGTTATGCTTGACGGCGCAGCTCAGCAGACAGGCGAACCTCTACGGGTATATGAAGAGCCAATCAACAGATTTGTAGCCGGTTTTCTCGGCACACCGGCTATGAACTTTTTTACCGGCCGTATAGACTTCCAAAATGGTGCGGTTTGTTTCCTGCTTGGCAACGATACTATCGTGCTGCCACGGCGCCTAAGAGAAATGCTGGACGGTTATCGTAACAGAGAAATGGTCCTCGGAATAAGACCGGAGAACCTTTCACTCAGTCCGCCCTCGAAGCAGTCCGCCGACTCAATTTCAGCGGTCGTCAGCGTAGTTGAGCCGTTGGGAAACAGAACGGACGTTCACCTAAGGACCGGCGCGGGGGACAGATTCATCGTCAGTATTGATCCACACATTGACGTCAAGCCCGGCGACGGCGCGAAAATACGTGTCAACCTGGAAAAAGTCCATATCTTCGAGCCGGGCCCCGGCGGCAAGAACGTCACGTTGGCCGACACCGCAGAGTAATCTGATCGATTGCCTGTCTTCGGCAGCACTTCCGGCCGTTTGCGTTTGGCTTCACCGGTCCCTATACTTTGTCCGGTAAAGCCCTCAGTGCCGAATAGTTCGATCCTTGTGCTGCTGAACGGCCAGTCAGGAAAGGCATCGGAATTGCGGATACTCTGAGGTATTTTCTTAATATAAGGCGTCCAGAGGGTCGCTTCGAACTGGAGCGTGAATTTGCCGTATTCATACATTGCCAAGTGGGTGTCCGGGGCATTCCTGCCGTCGGGCAGGGCATTGATGCCGCCTGCGTGGCAGACGGTATCCAGATGGGGTTTGTCGCCGGTCAAATATCGCGCCAGGTCCAACTGGTGCACGGCGTCACCGGCGATTGGGCCGCAGCTATAC
>CAYWOD010000005.1:0-43199 GCA_964459805.1 uncultured Pirellulales bacterium | reverse complement strand
AACCATAATACCATACCCTATCAAGTGTCTCACAATCACAGGGGGGCAGTATAGCCACCCCCATAACCGCCCACAACAAATTGTGTCCGTCAACAATAACCATTTCACACTGTCCACATTAGATTTCCCTAACTCGCGTCCGCCCAAGCCCGTTCCATCGCCCGAGCACAACGCTGCTCGATCTATCCCGTAAAAAGTAAGCCGACGCCCGGCAGCAGATTCTGAAACATGTGAATCAGACTTGTTACCCAGACCGCGCGCCACCAGGACACGCGCCGCCACGCCAAATAGGAGCAGGAGAACACAAAGAAAGGCCAAAAAACCGCCACGCCCCAGAGCGGACTGGCAAGTGAGTGAACCCCCGCCCAGAGAAGGCACGAGATAACTGCAAGCGCGTATCTTCGCCTGGTGACAAGTGACAGCAGCTTGAACACAACACCCATCAGCAGCGTCTCAACAAACGGACTTACGACGACAACCCCGATAAATAGGCCTACCGCCGGGGCCTTGCCGCTGCCAAACTCAGGACCCAACTCGTTCTTAAGGGCCCCGGTGGCCGACAGAAGAAGCGCTATCACAATGCTCGGCACAAAGCCGATCAGCCACATCCGGACAACATACTTCCGCAGGGGAACGCGGATATCGAACCAGAACGAATCCGGCGACTTCGCACGAGTTGGCTCCGGCCTACTCTCGTCGTCCCGTGCGCACAACCCATCGATACCGTCCGTATCCGTACTCATAAGAAATAGACTCTCCTCGCAGAGAACCGTCCCGCCACACCTCAGATCGCCTCCGCCTCGAACCGCACCTCTCCCTGGACGATTGTTTTTTCGACTTTGCCTTTTACCTTCCAGCCGTCGTACGGGCAGTTTCTGCTCTTGGAGACAAAGGTATTGACGTCGATTTCGTACTCGGTATCGGGATTTATAATAGTGATATCGGCCTGTCTGCCCTTGCTCAGCGTTCCCTTGTCAATGCCGATTACCCCGGCAGGCCTGTTAGTCATCAGACTGATCAACGCCGGCCAATCCAGAACCCCCGGCTCAATGAGTGCTTTGACATAAAGCCCAAGAGCACACTCCAGGCTCGCAATCCCGAAAGGAGCCGCTAAGAACTCAAGCTCCTTCTCGCTCTGCAGGTGCGGCGCATGGTCCGTTGCCAAGGCATCAATCAGTCCCTCGCCAACCGCCCGCCTCAGGGCCTCGACATCCTTAGTCCCCCGCAGCGGGGGATTGACCTTGTAGTTCGTATCGTATTCCGAGCAGGCCTCCTCGGTCAAAAGCAAATGGTGCGGCGCCACCTCGCACGTAATCGGCAGGGAATCCGCCTTGCCGGCCCTGATAAGCTCGACCGACCCTGCCGTAGATATATGCAGGGCGTGGTACCGAACGCTCACTTTCCTGATAAGCTGGATATCCCGCCACAGCATCGCCTCTTCAGCCAGCGCATCTATCCCCGGCAGCCCTAATATCGTCGAGAAGTACCCCGCGTTCATCACCCCTTCGCCCACATACGCGTTGTCCTGGCAATGCTGAGCAACGAACACATCGAACATGCCCGCATACTTCAGCGCCCGCAGCATAACCGCCGGGTCCTGCACCCCGTTGCCGTCGTCCGTAAAGCCGACCGCCCCAGCGTCGGCCATGAATCCCATCTCCGCCAGCTCGACGCCCGCCAGGCCCTTCGTAATCCCACCCATCGTATAGACGTGCGTCTTCCTTGTCTGCCTGCCCTTTCGATGAATGTATTCCACGTCCGTCTCATTCTGGATAGTCGGATTCGTATTTGGCATACAAACAACTGACGTATAGCCAGCCCCCACCGCAGCAGCAGAGCCGCTCGCTATCGTCTCTTCCTCTTCGTCCCCCGGCTCACGAAAGTGCACGTGAATATCAATCAATCCCGGAGTAACCAGCTTGCCCGTCGCATCGATTACCCGCTGCGCCGACTCGGCCAGAACCTCTTCGATCCGCCCCACCTCCGCGATCCGCCCATCGGCCACAAGCACGTCGCACATCTTATCGATCCCATTCGCAGGGTCTATCACACGCCCGTTCTTTATCACCAGTTCCGGGTTCATACTTCCCTATAGACTAATCAACAATCACTTCTCTTCTGCCGCTGCCTGGTTCACTAAGAACAACACCGCCATTCGCACAGCCAGCCCGTTGGTCACCTGCTCTAAGATAACGCTGTTCCGCCCGTCAGCAACCTCGCTCTCCATCTCCAGCCCCCTGTTGATGGGGCCCGGGTGCATAACTAAGATGTCGCGCTTTGCCCTCTTCATCCGCTCGACCGTCAGCCCGAAGTAATGTGAATACTCCCGGATAGAGGGAAATGGGTTGCCGCCGAGCCGCTCGAACTGAATCCGAAGCATATTAACCACATCCACCTCTTCGATAACCTCGTCGAGCGAATAGCTGACCTTGACCGGCAGCCGATTCACCTGCGCCGGCATAAGAGTCGGCGGACCCACGAATATCACCTCGGCGCCTAACTTCGTCATCGCCCACATATCACTGCGGGCAACACGCGAATGCGCCAGGTCGCCCACAATCGCTATCTTCAAGCCTTCAAGCGTGCCCTTGATCTTGCGAATCGTATAGACATCCAGAAGACCCTGCGTCGGATGCTCGCAAAACCCGTCGCCCGCATTGACCACACACGCACTGATGTTCCTGCTCAGCAACCTCGCCGTCCCGCCGGCGCCATGCCTGACCACCACAATATCAATTCCCATCGCCTCCAGGTTCCGGGCAGTATCTAAAAGCGTCTCGCCTTTACTCACCGAGCTGCTCTTCTGCGTAAACTCTATGATATCCGCGCTCAAGCGGCTCGCCGCCAGCGCAAAGCTGTTTCGCGTCCGCGTGCTGTCCTCAAAGAATAAATTCACGACAACCTTACCCCGCAGCGGCGGCGCCTTCTTCACCGACCGAGTGCTTATCTGCTCGAAACCTTTGGCCGTATCGAGAATATATGTTATCTCCTCCGCGCTCAATTCACGCAGACCAAGCAAATGCTTGCGATTCCACCTCAATTGTTTACTTTTCCGCTTTAACGCCATAACACCGCATCTCGTATCTCATTCACACTGCCACATTCGACGTTCGACATTCATCATTCGCCCCAGTTGCCGCTCCTATTCTATCACGACTTCGTCTTTCCCGTCGGACTCCACGAACCTCACCTGCACCAGCTCGCCCGGCGCCGCGTCGCTTTTGTATCCGGCGTAGTCGGCCTGTATCGGCAGCTCCCTTCCGGCCCTGTCAATAAGGACAGCCAGTTTGATAGCTCTCGGTCGGCCGAGGTCTATAAGCGCATCCATCGCCGCCCGCGCCGACCGGCCTGTGAACAAAACATCGTCAACAAGAATAATAATCTTGTCGTCTATATCAAAGCCGATTTCAGTGGTCCGAACCTGCGGCTGGGCGCGTCCCTGCGGAGAGTTCAAGTCGTCCCTGTAAAGCGTTATATCCAGGGTCCCGCACGGCACGTCCCTGCCCGCCTCCTTCGACAACCGGCTCGATAATCTCTGCGCGAGAATTTCTCCTCGGCTGCGAATACCAATGGCCGCGATCTCCACTCCGCGAGGAGCGTCAGAGAGAATCCGAGCGGTCAAATCCTTGATAAGCCCCTCGATTTGTTCGCAATCCAGAATTACCTTCATAATCGCAGCGTACCTTCCGTCAAAACAACGCAAATACCGCCGCAGTATAGCAACAACCGCTGCGAAAGGCAAGATTTCTCAGCAACTTTTTCAATACAGCCGTTTCCAGGATTGACACGCCCAATATTCTGGGACCCACCCGGATTATTTACTTGAAATCAAAGGTCATTTATGCTATTATAATGGAAAGTATTCCGAGGCACGGAATCTCGAGCTAAGGTAGGCCGCTCTCGCCGAACACTTGGGCTGCTTTGCGATTTTCCGCGACCTCTGGGGTTGGGTTATGCTAACAACAGCTAAGAAAACACTAATATCGGGCCTGATAGTCTGCCTGGGGGCCTTTCTAACGCCTGTCGCCGCCGAAGAGCCCGGCCAAGACAAAACGCTCCAGCCGCTTGCGCTCAACCACGCAGGTCTTCTTGCTTTAAGACGGGCCCAACCCGCTCTGACCGGGGCCGACATCCGACTCGCCCTGGTCTGCCGAAGCATCACCTACACCAATGATCAGCCGCAAAACGACTATCGCCCCAATATCGCACACGACTGCCTCCAGGACGCCCGCCTGACCTTCTACGACCGCGGCAATCTACCGCCCGGCATCTCGCCACACGCCACTGCTATTTGCTCAATCCTCTTCGGCAGGGACGCGCAAGCATCCAATCCTCAGCTCGGCGCCTTCCGCTACGAGGGCGTCGTCCCTGTTGCCGAAGCCGACATTTACGAATTCTGGCATTTCATAATCAACAACGTCTATCCGCAATCGCCGCCCGATGCGGACGTCCTTAGCGCCAGCATGGGCATCGAATTCGAGGACTGGTGGACACGCGGCATCGAAGCCCTCGCCGAGCACCACGGCCTGATTATCGTCGCCGGCATTGGCAACGGCACCAACGCTCACGACCCGCCTCTCTATCCGGCCGCAGCAGCAAACGTCATCGGTGTCGGTGTCGTTGACTCTGTAAACACCCAAGACCTCGCGGTCAGGCTGACAAATTTTGCCCTCGCCTATCCCGAGCATTCTACTTACGGGCCGACCGGCAACGGCCGCTGTAAGCCGGACATTGTCGCGCCCGGCAACTGTCTCGCCGCCGACGCAAATGAGCCTAACCGCTACGAGCCAACCGGCACCTGGTCAAGCTTCTCGACACCCATAGTCGCCGGGACAATCGCCCTGCTTGTCCAAAAAGCCAGGCAGCACCCGGAACTAAACGCCGCTGTCCCGGCTATTGGCGGCAATTGCCCTATCAAAGCCATCATCCTCAACTCCGCTACCAAGCTGCCCTTCTGGCACAAGGGACGCCTTAATACAGACGATGACCACACCGCACCACTCGATCACATTCAGGGCGCGGGGATGATAAATGCTCTCGCCGCATATCGGCAGCTCGCTGCCGGTCCCGCCGACCCGGGCAATGTCCCATCGACCGCCTGGGACAATAACATCCTCCAGAGAGGCACGAATCCGCAAAATGTTTACGCCCTTACCCTCGCTGAGCCGACAGGGAAGTTCATTACCGCCACCGCCGTCTGGAACATGCACTACAGCAGCATCTATCCGTTTGAACCGCTGCCACAAAACAATAGCGACCTGTGCCTCGAGCTCTGGGCAGTCGATCCCAACAATCCCGGCAGCGGTTATTTGCTCGACTACAGTGACAGCAGCATCGACAACGTTGAGCACATCTACTGCCGGGCCGATCCAAACTACACAAACTACGAGCTCGTCATGCTAATCAACGATGCCGACAACGAAAGCCGGGCCTACCCAGCCCAGCAATACGCTCTGGCCTGGAGTGCCGCGGACGCGCACGACAACGATGAGATACTGTGGTATGACTTGAACGCCGACGGCATCGTGGACAAAGTTGATTTCACCGTCTTGGTGAACAACTGGCTCGCCAGTCGCGAAACCACTGATACTTACGTCTTTGGAGATGTGAATACCGACGGCACAATCGACATCAACGACGTCGAAATCCTTCTCAATCACACCGACCTCAGAGCCGATTGGTACGTCGAACAAGAAGATGCGACTAAGTAGCATCCCGCAGCAGAGACACCCCTTGGCGCTCAAATGCCAAGTGGTTCTGTTGCAGACTAAGACAAGTGGTAAGGGTCGCTTTCGGGTACTGCCCTTCTACTTTGTCGGCTGCACCCAACGGACTGTCGATGCAAGCGGCAAACCGACAGAATGAACGGTCATGCTGCGTTTGGAAGCAGCGGGGGCTTTTACAAAGGAGCAAAGAATCAAGAAGCCTACCGCACAGTTTGTTGCGGCAGTCCTCCTGTTAGAGGCGCTTTCGACCGCGTCTTTCGCACAACCCTGGAAATTTGCTATGACCTGCGACAGTCGCGGCGATGCAGGCCGAATCAATGAGGTCATCCTCAGCGAGCTTGCCGCAGAGTTTGTAAGTCACGCCGTCGATTTTGTCCTCTTCCCGGGTGACCTGACCAGTGGAATGCGCGTCTCCTCGAACGAATTTGAAGCTTTGTTGAGAAGATGGGTGGAAATAATGGGCCCCGTTTACGATGCCAATATCGCAGTTTATGGCGGTCGCGGCAATCACGAGATATTCGACAACTACCAAACCTATCCCCCGCCTACGCCTTTGGACCCGAACGAGACTTTTGCAGGCCGCTGGCTCAACGTCTTCGGCAGCGATGCAGACCCCAACCAAAAGCTCCCCGACAACGGCCCTGCCGGTGAGAAATATATGACATATTCCCTCATCCACGAAAATGCCTTCATCGCCATGCTCGACCAGTACGCCGGCGTAGCCCACTGGCTCAGCCATAAAGTCAACCAGCCCTGGCTCGATGCTCAATTCACCGCGAACACCAAACCGCACATCTTCATCGCCGGCCACCAACCCGCCTTCAAGGCCAAATACAGAGCCGGCCTCGACGACTACCCCGACAAGCGCGATGCGTTCTGGGCCGCCATCGCCAAAAACGCCGGGCGAACGTACTTCTGCGGACACGACCATTTCTTCAACCACGCCCACCTTGATGACGGCGACGGCGACCCGAACAACGACGTTCACCAGTACATAGTTGGAACCGCCGGACCGCTATACACCTGGAATACTATCTATCCCGGCGATAACAGCCACTATACTATAGACTCATTGTACCATGCCAAACGCAACGGCTATCTACTGGTCGAAGTTGACAGCCTTAACGTAACTCTCACCTGGATGCAGCGCCATACCACCGACACCGGAACCGCCGGCATCTATGAGCCCAACGACACATGGAGTTACACCGCTGTCCCAAAACCAATTGTACTTTCCCCGAACGGAGGCGAGAGCCTCGTGGCGACAAGCACGTACGCAATCACCTGGAAAACGCTCGAAGGCGCAGAAATTGACTCTGTGAAAATCGACTACTCCCCCGACAACGGGCAAACCTGGCAGGAGATTGACACCTGCCCAAACACCGGCTCTTACCAGTGGGACCTTCCCCCGGCCGACTCCAACCAGTGCCTCGTACGCATCAGCGACCCCGCCAACCCGGCTGCCGGTGACACGAGCGACGCAACATTCACGATATTCCAGTGCCAACAAGAGCTGCCCACCGATTTCAACGGCGATTGCTACGTTGACTTCCTGGATTTTGTTATCTTGGCCGCCGATCCCGACGCAGACCTACTCGATTTCGCAGCATTAGCCGCCGACTGGCTGACCTGCGCAAACCCCTACGACCCGGCTTGCAACACCCACCAATAACCCCTTACTAACTCAGCCCTGAAATTTATACCGACAATCACCTGCTCTAAACACGCAATACACGATCCCTACCTGTTCGAGACCGGCGACGGACAGGTTGCCGACGACGATTTACAGGAATTCACCGCACACTGCCTCACTGGCACCCAACAATAATCTTCTTCCAATTCCCCGCTATTTCTGGTAAAAACTCCACGCAATACGCGATACGCTATGCGCGATACGATATTATGAAATTGATTGTCGGCAAATCCCGGCTCAAAGGCACGGTGGCGATTCCCGCCTCAAAATCGCACACGATCCGCGCCGTTGCAATCGCCTCCTTGGCGGCGGGCCGCAGCATCATCCGCACCCCCCTGCTCTCCGGCGACACGCACGCCGCCGTCGATTGCTACCGCGCGCTCGGCGCCGACATCGACACCTCCGACCCGGACCTCTGGCAGATCACCGGCACTGGGGGCCGGATTGTCGCTCCCGCGCAAATTATTGACGTCGGCAACTCCGGAACGACCCTGCGAATCGCACTTGGCTCGGCCGCGCTTGCCGAACCAGGCCAAACCATAACCTTCACAGGCGATGAGCAGATCCAGACCCGTCCCGTAAGCCCCCTGCTCGACGCCCTCGAAGACCTCGGGGCCCACTGCCGCAGCCTGAAAAACAACGGCAAGGCCCCGGTCCAGATTACCGGCCGACTCACCGGAGGCGCGACCACCATCGCCGCGACCACCAGCCAGTACCTCTCCAGCCTGCTGCTGTGCACGCCGCTGGCCGCAGGCGATACCGAAATTGACGTTACCCTTCTCAATGAGCCGGACTACGTACAAATGACGCTCGACTGGCTCGACAAGCAGCAAATACAATACGAAAATCAGCGGATGCGCAAATTCAAAATCAAGGGCAATCAAAGCTACAAACCCTTCGACGCCACAATACCGGCCGATTTTTCCAGCGCCACGTTCTTCCTTTGCGCCGCTGCCCTGTTCGCCGATGAGGTAACGCTGCTCGGCCTGGACTTCTCCGACAGCCAGCCCGACAAGGCCGTCGTCCAGTATCTCAAGACTATGGGCGCCGACATCACCGTCGAGCACGATTGTGTAACCGTCCGGGCTGCGCCGCTCAAAGGCGCCAGGCTCGATTTGAACCGCACCCCCGATGCCCTGCCCGCCATGGCCGTCATCGCGGCCTTTGCTGCGGGCACGACCGAGGTTGTAAACGTCCCGCAGGCCCGCAGCAAAGAAACCGACCGCATCGCCTGCATGGCGGCCGAACTCAAAAAAATGGCCGTCAATGTTGAAGAATTGCCCGACGGCCTCATAATACACGGCAGCCCTAAACATTTAGCCCCCCGTTTCACGGGGGGTTTGGCCCTCCACGGATGGGCCGACCATCGTATCGTTATGGCCCTGACCGTCGCCGGTCTCGGCCTCGCTGAGCCCTGCACAATCGATACCGCCGAGGCCATGAGCGTTACATTCCCCACTTTCGTCGATCTGATGACCGCCCTCGGCGCAAATATGAAAACCACGCAATAACCGCCCCGCCGCCGATTAGCCCCGCCACCGATTAGCCCCGCCACCTGTGGGCGGGGCCACCACTGTCATTCCTGCGCAAGCAGGAATCCATACCCTGACGAATCTTCGCAAAGCTCTACCATCTCTGTACAGTCGGGTACGGTGCGCTCTGCACACCATAATAACGCCGGCTTGCAAGAACACGCCGTACCACTACCGTATATCGATTGAACTTTCAACTTGCCCTGCCACCGGCGGGACTGTACAATTGCCCCGCTAATTTTTGCTTTTTGAAGGGTAAACACAAATGATAGGTTGTCATATAGGCCGAATATTTCAGGTAACGGTAGCCGGCGGCTCTTACCAGGAGGGCCTCACATCGGTCCTTCAGGGCGTCCCGCCGGGCCTGCTGCTGACCGAGCAGGAAATCTACGCCGACCTGCTCCTTAGGAAGCCCGGAGCGGACGAACTATCGAGCCCGCGGAAAGAGCCGGACCTGCCGATTATCTATTCCGGCATAAACGCCGCAGATACAATCGAAGGGGCCGGCAACAAGAACCACACCAACGGCACGCCGCTCGTGATCCTGATCCCCAACCTCGACCGCCACTTCATTCACATCAAGCAATACCAGAATACCAACCGCACACCTCGTCCGGGCCACGCATCCTACGCCTCGTTCGCCAAGTACGGCCCCGACGACGACGCAATAGGCGCCGGAATCTTCAGCGGACGCTACACCTCAACCATCGTCGCCGCAGGATACGTCGCCAAAAAAATCCTCAAACGCTGCGGCATCGAGGTATTCTCTTACGCAAAAGAGATCGCCGGCGTCCGATGTCCCGATGTCCCCCACGACCAGGCCTTCGACTACACCAACAGCTACAAGAAAATGCGCTGCGACCTCGACCCATTCTACCAGGAAATTTACACCAAGGGCCGCATCACTATGGAGATGAGATTCCTGGACAAGACTAAGATACTGGCCGAGATCGAAAACGAAATCGACGCCATTCGCGATAAGGCCCCGAAACTCGCACCCGACGCCGTCCGCGACAAATACGGTGTCCACCCCATAGTCAACTGCCCGGACATCGACGCCGCCGATGACATGGTCGCCGCCTGCAACAAGATCGCAGCTACGGGCGATTCCGCCGGCGGAGTCGTCGAAGTCGTCGTTACCGGCGTCCCGGCCGGGCTCGGCGAGCCCGTCTTCTACAAGCTCGACGGCGAATTGGGCAAGATGTTAGGAATCGGGGCCGTCAAGGGTGTCGAGGTCGGTGCAGGCTTTGCCGTCAAGGATATGACCGGCTTCGAGAATAACGATCAGATGCACGCCGAGAATGGGAAAGTCGTTTTCGATTCCAACAACGCGGGCGGGATCACCGGCGGCCTTTCAACAGGCCAGCCTATCATCGTCAGGCTCACCATCAAGCCCACACCCACCATTGACAGACCGCAGAGGACGATTGACAAATATACGCTCGAAAACACCGAGCTCGCCGCAATCACAAGACGCGATGCAACCATTGTAGGTCGTATCTGGCCCGTCGCCGAGAATTACACCGCTATCGTCGTACTCGACCACCTCATCGCACACTACGGCTACCAGGCCTTAAAGGCCAAATAAGGGTCTATGCCGACGGCGCGTGGCGGGACCTGGCAACGTGGTAGAACAAATTACGCTGACCAGCTCCTAACCTAAAACAAGGCCCCGGAGAACTCCGGGGCCTTGGCTTTTATCACCATTTCAGCCTGTTTAGCGCATACCCCCTCCTGCGCGGACACCGGCTATGGCACCAGCGGTCTGGTCGCTACAGGCGCCGACCACCCGGTCTCGTTCCAATACGCATCACGCGCCTTCACTCGGAACCGCAGACCCTGGGTAGACCCTCGCATGCCTACTATGCCCGTCGTGTACGTATTCGTCAGTATCCACCCGCTGTCGTAGTCCCCGTCAAGGCAATCGAAGTAGTACTGCACAGGTCCGCTCGGATCGACGGCCACAACGCACGTCATTGTGACAGCCCACCACCAGTCGCCGGTCCCGCCGCCGATCCAGATATCGGTCGGCCACTGATTTGGATCATTCGGATCCCACATCATCGGGTTCGGCGTCGGCGGAATCATATCCGGCCGCAAAGGAGTAATTACGCAGGCCATATCGGACCACGAGCTTACATTCTGACTGGGCGATTTATCTCTTGCCCTGACATGGTAGCAGTATTCCGTGTCCGGATCGAGGTTTGGATCGACCCAGTTCGGCTCATCCTGCCACCCGCTGTCGTGCCCGGGGATAGTTATATTCTGGAAGAAGAACTCCACCCCACTGGCGTCCTCGGCATGCGCCACCATCCCAACGGTGTCCCACGAGATTGCATACGGCTCCAGAACCCACATCAGCGCAGCCGGCGGCGTCGTATCTTCCTCGCCGGCATACCTGACAACCGACCAGCCGGTCGTGTTCAGCCTCGGCGATGTATCGCGCGCCTTCACCCTATAGCCGTATCTCGTGCCGGTCGCCAGGCTCCCGTCCGTATATTCCCGGCTATCCTGCCATCCGCTGTCGTTGCAATTGCCCCGCACGCACTCGAAGTAGTACTCCACGTCCCAGCCCCACATGTCAATCGCAGTCTGGGCCACCATACTGATACTCGTACCGGAGACGATATAAGGCTCCGTTTCCCATCGAGCCGGGTCGGGAAGCGGAGGACTGAGGTCCTCGACCAGCCAGCAGTCGGCCAGGAATGCCACGTCTTCAAAATCGATACGCGTATCGAACGTAATGTCCGTCCCGAAGCACCAGCCATTCAGGTCGGAACAATCCTCGTCCAGCCACCGCTCGGCAATTTTTGCAAAGTCAAGGAAGTTGATAATCCCGTCATAGACCACATCGCAGAACCTGCACGGCTCTAACGTCGGATGGTGGTAACCCATATCGACAATGCCCGTATCGAGCGCCTCGTCCACCCGGGTCGTGTATCCTATCAGGCCGACGTCACTTGCAAAATCGCTGCCGGCGTCAACACAGAGACTCTGCTCGGTCTGACCGGCGTCGAGCTGACTGAGGTAGTAGCCGTCAAGCGTGCCGTCCACAAACAGCGGATCGGCATCGATGTTGCCCAAGCCCCAGTTGAGCGTACAGCCCTCATCGACCTGCACATCGTCCGGCCCGTCCTTGACGTCGCTGTAGAAAACGCTGAGCGTACCGACTCTCGGATCGTACTCGAAGCCGGTCCCTACCATCATCTCATGGCCCTTCAGCGCGAAGTTGTCCCAGAAGATGCTGTCGATAACTTCGGCCTTCGAATGATAGGAGACGTACAGACCGCCGCCGAAGCCCGTATTGCCTTCCTCCCCGAACGTCCCGGGAGCCGCGTTGCTCACCAACGTGCAGTTCGCCAGCAGAGGCTCGGCATACCAGTTCGACGAGATACCTCCACCGTCTCTGCCGGCCGCGTTACTCGTTATCAGGCAGTTGATAATCTGCGAATCGGCCAGTCTTCCGGCAAGGTATAGACCGCCGCCGGACGTACTGGCATAGTTGTGTACTATAATGCTGTCCTGAATTATCGCCGGCGTGGCAAAGCAGAACATTCCGCCGCCTTCGCCGACTACCATCGGGGCATTCGGATCGCCCGCGATCACACTATTCGGATCGTTCGGATCAATCAGGGCGTTTGGATCCGTCGGCAGAGGCAGCGCCGCCCGGTTGTACCTGATTGCGGTCCGGGTGATTGTCGTTTCCGGCGAATAGGCACAGAAAAGAGCCCCGCCGTAGAACGCCGTATTGCGCACGATATTACAGTCGGTTATCTCCATCTCGCCGAACCAGAACATAGCTCCACCGTAATCGCTCGAGATGTTCTCGGTAAATATGCTCTCGCTCACCGTCAGCGAGCTGTTCGGATCGCCATATATTCCTGCCCCGCGGACCGCCGAATTGCCTGCGAAATTGCAGTCCGTAATGGTTACTATGCTGTTCGGGTCGCAGCGAAGACCGCCCCCGCCCCCGTACAGGGCGTCCACCGCCGAGTTGCCCGTGAACGTACATCCGATCACCGCCGAGACGCAGTTCGTATCGTACGACAAGCCGCCGCCCCAATCGGCCGTGTTGTCGATGAACGTACAGTACTCGAATATCGGTGCACTGTTGAAATCGCAGAAGGCGCCGCCGCCCTCGTCCGCCGAGCAGTTGATGATTGTAACGTTTATGAACGTCGGGCTGCTGTTGGCGTCAACATATATGCCGCCGCCATTGACCTGGCTATTCGGATCGTTCGGATCGCTGCCCGTGGCGATGCAGTCACGGATCACCATATTCACAATCGTCGGACCGGTGTCCGAGCCGATGTACATACCGCCGCCGTTTTCACCCGCAATACCGCCGTCGATGATAGTCAAGCCGTCCACGACCGTATTGGCGTCTTCGCCGTTGTTGAAGATGAAACCCCTGCCGGCGCCGTTGCAGTCGATAATCGTCAGCGCAACGATGTTCGCATCATCGGGATTGCTGCTGACCACCGTGATGTCTTTGCCAAGCAGGTCGATATCGCCGTCGTAAGTACCCGGGTAAACGACAATTGTATCGCCGCTCTTCGCCACGTCGATTGCCTGCTGGATTGCATCGCCCGTGCCGTAAACCGCTATTGTCTCGGTCGGCTCGAACTCAAGGGCAATAGTCTCGTTGGAATCCACTATTATTTCAAGTTCTCTCTCGATGGACAGCAGCACGTCGTTGGCGTCACGCCACCCTTTAACGCGATAACCCTCGTCGGGCGTCGCCGTCAGGAGCACCACAGTGCCGTGGTTGTACCAGCCGCCGTTCGGATCGCCCGAATCGAGATAGGGATTGATGGTAAACGTCCCGTTATCGCCGACCACGATGACGGTTAACCTGTACGTCGCGACCGGGTAATGATAACCCAGATCGACGGTACCGGTATCAACTTCGCCGGTCAGGGCCGTCGTCAGCTCGTCTAATCCGAGAATTGCGGCAAGAGCGCTTCCGGCATTGATAGCCGGGCTGTCAACCGCCTGCCCGGCCGACACATGACTTAGATAGTAACCGCCCACAAACAACGGATCCTCATCCATGATACTACCGGAATCCCAGCCCAGGACACAATTCACATCGACAAACACAGAATTCGAATCAAGCACACCCAGTCCACCGGGCAGCTGCCAGCTCATAACATCACTGTACGAGACGTTGACCGCAGCCGGTCTTGGATCAGGCTCAAAGCCCGTGCCAATGTGAATCTGAGCGCCGCTAAAGCCCACGTTGCCCCAGATAATACTGTTAATCACCTCTGCCGTGCTTTCATAAGAGCAGTACAATCCGCCGCCGAATCCACCGACGTTCGGGTCGTTGACATCACCGGCCACATTCCCGTAAATCGTGCAGTTGGATACAAGCAAATCATTGAACCAATTGGAGGAGATACCTCCACCGTCTCTGACGGATGTATTCTCGGCTATCAGGCAGTTGTTGATTTCCTGAGCCGAATCACCGGCCAGATACACGCCGCCGCCCGAAGTGCTCGTCGTATTATCGATGATGTGGCAATCGGCAATCAGCTTCGGACCGGCGAACGAGTAGATGCCGCCGCCCTGGGCGATGCCGTTGGCGTCCTCGATCGTCACAATTATGAGATTGGGATCGGTCGGGTCAAAGTTCGGATCGCCGGGATCAACCGGAATAGACCCAGTCGGATCGCTCGGGTCCGGAAGGAAATAATTCACTATTACATTAACTCGCACAGCCTCGTTGTGCTTGATCCAGCAGTTCACTATCGTCGATTCAAGAGAATCAACGCTGAATATGCCGCCGCCGCGAGCCGACGTATTGAAGGCAATATTACAATCCGCGATTGACACAACATTGCTGTCGGTAAAGTATATTCCACCACCGTCTTCGTTGGCGTCATTGTGTATCAATATGCTCTGCGAAATTGTCGCTGAGCAGTTCGGGTCGAGATACAAACCGGCGCCCGAGTCCCCGGTATTGCTCACAAAGTTACTGTCAACAACGACTATTGAGCTGTTCTCGCCGCAGCAGATACCTCCGCCTTCCTCGGATGCGATGTTACCGCCGAAATTACAATCGCTAACTTCCGATGCACAGCTAACGTTGTAAAATACCGCGCCGCCGCTCGATGCTGCTGTGTTCCGCGTGAACGAGCAGCCGCTGAGCACCGATGTGCTGAAGGATGCATGGTACAACGCCCCGCCGCTGAAGACCGCTGAGTTGCTGATGAAGTTGCAGTCGATAAACACAACAAGGCTCTCGTTGTTGCAGTAAGCTCCGCCGCCGTAGCCTTCGGTGGAGCACTCGATAATCGTGCAGTCACTGAACGTCGGTGTGCTGTTCACATCGACATATACACCGCCGCCGCCGCCCAGGATAGTATAACAATTGCTCACCGTAACGTTCTTGAAGACTGGACTGCTGTTGGCATCAACGTATATCCCGCCGCCGCCGGCAATGGCTACGTTGCAGTCGCGTATCATAACGTTCACAATCGTCGGACTCGTATCCGAGCCAATGTATATACCACCTCCAGGCTCAGCGAAAAGCCCGCCGTTGATTATCGTGAACCCGTCTATAAGCGTACCCGGGCCTTCACCGTTGTCGAACGTGAACCCGCGACTGCTGTTCTGGCAGTCGATTATCGTGTTGGCCACAACGTTCGGATCATCCGGGTTCGTGCTGAACAACTTCAGCTCCTTGCCGCGGAAATCGATGTCGCCGTTATACGTGCCCGCTGCAACAATAAGCGTATCGCCATTGTTCGCCACGGTAACGGCATCGTAGAGGGCCTCGCCGCCACCGGAGACCTCAATCGTAACCGGAACCCTGAACCGGGCATAGAACACCTGGTTCGAGTCCATTACAATGTCATACTCCCTGGCAAAAGAGACTCGAACGTCGTTGACATCGTACCAGCCCATCAGGTAGTAGCCCTCATCGGCATGCGCGGTCAACGTCACAATCGTACCGTCGTAATACCGGCCGCTGTTCGGCTCAACCGTACCGTGGATGCCGGGGTCGTTCATATCTTCGACAACAATTACGGTCAGTTCGTATATTGCAAGCCCTTGCCTGCAATGGTAACCCATGTCAACCACATTGACGTCGTTGACGCCATCTACACGCGTGGTATATGTGTCCAGACCGAGATTGCTCGCAAGCTCGCTGCCTCCATCGACACAGTTGCTTTCCACTATCTGACCGGTGTCGATCTGACTTAGATAGTACCCGGCAATAAAGAACGGGTCTTCTTCGATATTACCGCTGTCCGGGTCCCAGTTGGGGTCCCAGGCCCAGTAGCTGTTGGAATCGGACGCCACCCAATCGTTGAGCGTACAGCCCTTCTCTACGTAGATCGGCGGACCCGAAGAACCGGTGATCGCCCGCCCAAGATTGATCCGAGGTTTGGTCATATCGATTTTAGTATCGGTAACGGGGTCACCGGTCGCGATCAGCAGGTGCCTGATCTCAGCAGGCGTTAGATAACGCCCAAGCTTCGCCTGAGCGGCCTGTTGGATGCAGGCCACCGCACCGGCGGCGAAAGGACACGACGAAGATGTCCCGTTGAAGAACGGGTAGTAATCGCCCGCCGTGTACCCGGCAGGACCCACTATATCAAGAGTGTACATAGGATCGGCAGGTGCAAGAATATCCATCATCTCAGCCGTATTGGAATACCCCATAACCTGGTCGGTCGTATCATCCACACCGCCAACCGAAATCACCTTCGATATCGCAGACGGCCACGCTATACCCCAACCCGGGAATCCGTCATTACCCGATGCCGCCAGTATCGTAATACCCAACGCCACAGCCGTATCAGCCGCATGGGTATATGCAGGAGAGAACGCATCGGCCACGTGCGGATCGTCGAACGGCAAATTGTAAATACCCCAGCTATTGGTTATAACCTTAAGCGGATTCGTCGGATCGTCGTTGCGGTGCGTTATGCACCAATCCCACGCCGCAAGGCCCGCGTTGGTTGGTATTGCCCCGGCATCGGTGCCAATCTTCAGAGCATATATCTTTGCATTCGGAGCGACTCCGCCTATGTAATCTCCATATTCACCCAATGACCCGGCCGCTATGCCCGCAACCGCCGTCCCGTGAGGTTCTACCACCGGAATCGGGTCCCTATCACCCATCGCAGTATCATACCCGCCGATAACCTTGCTGTTCGGGAAACCGCCGCCGCCTAACATCGGATGAGTATAATCAACGCCCGAGTCAACCACCGCGATCGCTATACCCGTGCCGTCATAGACCCGGCGCACCTCCAGGGCCGCTGCCAAACGAATCGCCTGCCGCAGCATCGGATGAACATAGCGCACAGGTTCGATGTACGCCACCGCCGGATTATCGAGCAGCTTGGTAAGCCCGCCGATTGTTACCTCACCCGACAAGGCCGAAAGGTTCTCGTATGTGTACTTGGATGTGAACTCAGCAGGATTCAGCGAAGACATAACCATTGACTGACGCCTGGCAATCTCGGCCCGCAAAACGCTCACCGATTCCGCTGAATCCCAGTCGGTCAGCGCCCGGACCTCCGCAGGGTCAACAAGTGTAACGATCACGTCAACTTTCTCCTGCCCGGCATCGAATTGGTCGTAAATGCTTTGGGCGTCAACGAGCCTCGGACCGCTATCGCCTTCAAGCACCGTGCCCAGACCGTCTTGGCCATCTCCAATATCCAGCCTCAACTGATTCGGGTCGAAAGGCGGACCGATATCAGTGTAAGTAACATTCAGTGCCGATTGCCTCGGCTCATACGTCGAGCCGGCCGCTATCGCAATCTGGGCGCCGTCAATCGCAAAATTGTCCCAGATGATAGAGTTAATAACCTCGACACTGCTTTGATATGAGCAGTACAGGCCGCCCCCAAGGCCGGCGCCTTCTCCGACACTCCCGCTGACCACGTTATCTGTAATAGTACAGTTGGATATTGTAAGTCCCGCAAACCAATTCACCGAAACGCCGCCGCCGTCACGATTCGCCCTGTTGCCCGTCAGCAGGCTATTATGCAGAAGCGGACTATCGCTAAGCAGCTCGTCGCTCCCGCCGTAGTAAATGCCGCCGCCGGATGCGCTTGCCTGGTTGTCCTCAAAAACACTGTCGGCAATGTCAACCTCAGAGGACAAACAATAGTAACCGCCGCCCTGCCCGAATATTATACCAGGATCGTACGCAAAGATGGCATTCGGATCGGGCACACCGTTCGCGTCCGTCGGAATTGTGAATGGCTCAACGTAAGCATGGTTCCTTGTCACGGTTGTACCCGTGATCGTGCCGTTTGCATCGGTCGAATACAAACCTGCTCCGTGGTACGCCGTGCTCTCGCTCACGTTGCAATCCA
The DNA here is from genome assembly GCA_964459805.1 of uncultured Pirellulales bacterium. Classification (GTDB taxonomy): domain Bacteria; phylum Planctomycetota; class Phycisphaerae; order Sedimentisphaerales; family Anaerobacaceae; genus DAOVRL01. The sequence continues at coordinate 24,904 of CAYWOD010000005.1, read as the reverse complement.
CTATCGTCATCTTGGAATTAGACCAGTATACTCCACCGCCGATACATGCATCGCCGCCGGTAATAGTACAGTCCACAAGTCTCAGAGACGTGCCGTCTTGCGAAGCTATCGTGCCCCCGTAACTTACATAAATGTCCTCGGGAGCATCGGGCCACACGTACGTATTCGGGTCCAGAGTCGTAGCCGCAGTGTTGTCGGTGAAATTGCACCGCGTGAATTCCGGAGCGCTGCCGTAACATGTATAGACCGCACCGCCGAAGTTCTCAATCGTCATCCGCACGTCCGGAGTCGGGAATGGAATCCCGCCCAAACCGGAAAGACCGCCGTACGTATGGTTATTCACGAAGTTGCAGTCAATAAACTGAGGATTACTGTCGTTCTCGATATAGACCGCGCCGCCGTGCCCGCTGTATTTCCAGTAGTCCTTATAGTAGCCGCCATAATACACCGGCACGCCGTCTGCATCGTACGGCCCCCAGTCCCAGCCAGGCCACCAGTACCAGTTCGGGAACGTCCCAGGCCCTGTTTCCTCAGAGGGAGACCAGGTGTAATTGCCGCCTCGACCGCCGTGAAGTGGCGGCACAGCCGTATCATTACCGCCATCTCCGCCGTTACCGCCCATGGCGAAGCAGTTTACGAAAGTGCAGTCGCTAAATATCGGATTACTGCCGTACCCCATATATACCGCGCCGCCGTAAGCCCAGCCCGCCCAGCCGCCGTCGGCTCCGGGAGCGGGACAGTTGCGCCCTCGGCCGCCATCGCCGCCTGTAGCCGAGCAGTCTGAGAAAACACAGTTTTGAACGACAGGTGAGCCATTCAGGATAGCCATCGCGCCTCCGTTGAGACTCACACCGTCGATGCCGTCGGCCGGGCAGGGCGGCGTCCCCCCGTCCATACCAAGCCAGTGGTTCTCGGTGAACACACAGTTGCGAACCGTAGGCGAGCAGAAATTGATATGCATTCGGCTGTGTGTGATAGTCAGCCCGTCAATTATCGCTTCCGTGTCAACGGTCTGTATTTCAAAAATCACATTATCGAAAATTGTAGCCGCCACATTACACGGATCGTCCGGATTGAAGCTGCTGAGCGTTATGCCCTTATCAATCGTAATAGTAATTTGCGGGTACGGATAACCGGGATACGGTGGGTCATAAGTGCCCGTAGGCACCAAAACGACGTCACCATCAACCGCCGCATCGATGGCACGCTGAACTGAAGTGTAATTCGCATCACTGGCGACCTTAAACGTCCGTGGCTTATCGAACTCAACTGTCACGTCACTGTCGCGCAGCATAACGACAACATTCGCGTTGCTTCTCGATGTATCGTCCGCTGTCCCGGACCAGCGACCAACGCGGTAGCCTGTTTCGGGAGCTGCCGTTAACGTTACCGGCGTCCCGGCGTAGTAAGGTCCGCTGATCGGCTCGAGACTGCCGTGCCCGCCCAACACGGCGGTCGTTAGACTGAACTGCCGAACGAATATATGCCTGAGATAGTGGTAACCGATATCAACGACGCCCATATCCCTGAAACTATCGGTCCGGGTCGTGTATCCAAACATACCTAACACAAACGAGCTGCCGCTGCCGGCATCCACAGCCGGACTGTCAAAGCCCTCGCCCGCCGCCGTTTGACTGAGGTAGTACTCACCCAGAGGACCCGCTGCAAACAGCGGATCCGATGCTATATTCGTAGCATCAATCGCAGGACCGCTCGATGTCGATATCTCCTCGGTAACCGAATCAAATTGCCCATAATCTCCGCCTGAGTTGTTGTTGAACAGGCTGTGCTTCACAACGTCGCCGCCAAAATCTTCCTCCCCTATTGCAACGTTGCCGCAGCTCTCGAATATCGAGTCGCTGATTACAACCTGGGTTGTCCAATCACTATATACCGCGCCGCCAATTTCCCCGCATGAGTTGTTCACAAAAGTACAGTTCTGAATCTCCGGCGTCGAGTAGATGGCGCTGGCTATCGCACCGCCTGCTGCCGACGCCGAGTTGCCCGTCAACAGGCAGTTCTTGATCAGATGATCAACGTTCCCGCCGTAGAAGTTTATCGCGCCGCCCGCCCCGTTAACACTCTCGACCGTGTTATCCTCGAAAATAGAATTCTCAATCGTCGCGTGTGCATCGGCAAAAACCATACCGCCGCCCATGCTCACACTCGCGCTTAGGTCTATCCAGTGGGCTTCTCCGAAACGCCCATACAGGTCGAACAACGCGCCCGGGCTGCTCGTATCGAGACCACTGGCGCCCAACGCTCTATTCCCGTTTACAAGTCCCCCGGTCATAGTAAACGTTCCCGTTGTCAGGAACAAGCCGCCGCCGCTCTTGGCTGTGTTATTCAGGAAGTAGCAATCTGTGAACGTAGCATCAAAGTCCTGGAAATGAACCGCACCGCCGTAGGCATATATGCCGTCAACGGCCTTATTACCAACAAAACCGCACGACTCGAAGTTCAAGCCCACTATGACACGCGTATTCGGGTCATAGGTGTTGTAGTATGCCTCAATAGCACCACCGTTGCCGCCCGCGCGGTTTCCGCCGAATAAGCATCCCATAAAGTCGGCATTGCCAAAGCAGCCAACCGCGCCGCCGTCGCCGCTGGCCGAATTGCCAACGAACCTGCAATTGTTAATATCAGCCAACCCGCCTTCGGAAACGTAGATCGCGCCGCCCGTAACCGTATCAGAGTTCTCCTCGAACAGGCAGTTGTCGAAGTCCAAAATGCAGCCCGGCTCGCAATAGACCGCGCCGCCCAGATTGCCTATAAACTCGCAGTTATTCAGCTCAACAATATTTTCGGCAACTGAATACAAAGCCCCGCCCACGGTGTAAACCGGCACCTGCACGAAATTCAACGACAAGTCGTACCCCGTGTACGTGTCGTAGGCCTTGTTGCCGGAGAACATGCAATTAACGATGTCTGCATCTGAGTTCTCATCGTAATAGATCGCACCGCCGGCTATATTGACATAGCCAAACTCTAAGCCAATGCCAAAGTAATAGTTGTAGGCATAGCCGTCAGCCCCCGGCCCGGCAGGTCCAAGAGGCGCGCCAAGTGGCTCACCGCCGCCCGCGGGACCACCGACCCCGATCGGGCCTGTCGTTGCGAAGTTGTCGATGAAGTTACAATCGGTGATAATCGGGACGCTTCGGTCGTCGCAGTAGATACCGCCGCCAACACCGCCGCCGTAGCTATAGCCTCCATTGCCGCCCCAGCTCGCCGCGCCGCCGACAGCAGGATGACTGCTCCCGCCCGACTCGCCGGTGCCGCCCCAGCCGCCTCTGGCTGCGTTGTTCCTTATGATACAATGTCTGATGATTGGAGAACTCTTCTCAAGGCACGCGATGGCGCCGCCGTACCCGACACCCGTCCCGTCGCCGCCGTCGCCGCCCCACTGACCGTCCGAAGTTGACTGCGATTCCTGCTCATCGCCGGACAGATCAAACGGTATGTAATGCCACTCTGGTTGTGGGGGCGTGGTAGATACACCCATGGCACCGTAACCACCTACCGCACCGGTAACAACACAGTCGGTTATCACGCAGTTCTCAATCGTGGGAGAGCTGCCGTTCTCGCAGAGGATTGCACCGCCATAACCGTCGCCGATGACGTCCTTTCCACGCTCGGCCCGCGGCGCCGAGTCGTCGTCACGAGGATCTATCCTTTGGTAGGGAATAGGATAATAGACCGCGTAACGCCCGGCCTCACCGATAAGACCGCTCATGAGACCGTTTCTGATAGTAAATCCCGTCACTACCGCAGTGGGCTCTTCACCACTGTGGAATTGGAACGCACGCTTCGGGAAGTATTTAGCCCCCTCACAGTCAATAATCGTCCGCGATATGACGTTCGGATCATCCGGGTCCGTGGATGTCAGAGTAATGCTCTTGCCCGCAAAATCAATACCGTTCGGGTCGCTTATGTAGTGGGTCCCTTGACTTACGAAGATTACGTCGCCGCTGTTGGCGTCCGCCACGGCCAGCTCGATTGTAGTGTACTCTTCCGGCACCTTGAGGATACGGCTGACATCCGGCTCAAACTCGACCGTCACGACTCTGTGGCTGTACATCGTGACGTCAATACTCTTAAGATTCCAGCGAGGCTCGCCAATGGTGTTCTGATTCCAGCCCACCTCGTCATCGGTGGCGCTCCAGGTCGCAACCCGGTAGCCTGCTTCGGGCGTGGCAATCAGCGTTACGTCCGTGTCGGCGTAGTAGGTGTAAGTGCCGGGTGCAGGCCCCTCAGTCAAAGCCTCAGGGCTGCTCAGCTCGACCGTGCCGTGGTCGCCCTCGACGCCAATAGTCAAACTATATATCGGAGCAAGCAGCCGGTCGATGCTGTAGTGATAACCGATGTCAACCTGTCCGGCATCTGCAACCTCGTTTACGTCTGTGGTGTAAATGTCCATGCCGAGGACGACAGCACTATCGCTGCCGCTATCGACAGCGGGACTTGAGCTTTGATTGAGATAGAAATCACCGAACGGACCGGTCACGAACTGCGCCGCGCCCTCAATGTTGGTAACATCAAGCTCAGTGGCGGTTCGGCTGCTGAACTGCCCCGCAGCACGATCGTAAAGCCCGTAGTCGCCGTCGGAGTTATTGTAGAACAGACTGTTCTTCACTGACGCTGTGTCCGAGTCACCTTCAACTTCAACTATTGCGTAACCGTCGCAGTTCTGGAATATGCTGTCGGTAATTATCGGCTCGCAACTCCAATCGCAGTATATCGCATCACCCATAATGCCCGCGCTGTTGTCGCTGAAGGTGCAGTTTCCTATTTTGGGCATTGCCAACAGGTACGAGGAAATCGCACCGCCGTACGCAGTGGCCGAGTTGCCCGTTATCAGGCAGTTATTGATCCGGTTTCTAACGGATGAGCCATAGAAATTGATCGCCCCGCCGGACCCGTTAAGACCCCTGGCGATGTTATCACTGAGAATACAGTTTTCTATCGTTGTCGCCATATCCGCGCAGACCACGCCGCCGCCCATCTCGTAATTGTCACCGCCGATGGATGTGTTGCCGCTTATCATACCGCCGGTTATTCTGATGTCCCCGAGCGTCATGTGCAGCGCACCGCCGCTCCTGGCACTGTTGTCCAGGAAGTAGCAATCGTTGACTGCGGCATCGAAATCACGCAAATACACGGCCCCGCCCCATCCGGTCGCGCTCTGGATCGCCTGGTTCCCGAGGAAGGTGCACGATTCCAGGTTCAGATTCAATGTTGTCCTGATGTTGGGATCGACCACACCGTCATAATATACATACATTGCGCCGCCATTGCTACCGGCTTCATTCTCGGCAAACAAACAGCCGGTGAAGTTGGCGTCACTGTCGGTGTGAACCGCTCCGCCGTTAACCGTCGCCGAATTGCCTGCGAACGTGCAGTCGATAATATCCGCAGAGACAAACTGGCCAATCGCCATCGCGCCGCCCTCGGGTGCCTCAGAGTTGTCCTTGAACAGGCAGTCGGCGATGTCAACCGTGCAGTTCGAATCGAAGAAAACTGCGCCGCCCAAGTTGTCTATAAACTCACAGTGTTCGACAAAAACCATGTTCCGAACATCCGAAGCCAAAGCACCGCCCCGCGTATAGACGGGATTCTCCTCATATATCCGCGAGATATAATGGAAATTGTCGTCGTTGGGTACAAACACAGAGTATTCGGGCAATACGACCAGCTCGGTGCCGACCTGGACGTGCTGTTGTATGTACGCCTGGTTGCCCAGGAATGTGCAACCGGCCAGATTCGCATCGGCATTTCTGTAATAGACCGCACCGCCGGCTATACCCCCAAGGCTAAGGACTGCTCCGTCAAAACCCTCAGCAACAGCCGGGGGAGGTGGCGGTGTCGTCGGCTCACGCGGCGCACCCCAACCAGGAAGACCGCGAGGTCCGGGAATACCGGAAAGCGCGCGGTTGTTGATGAATATGCAATCTATGATAATCGGCACGCTTCCATTCTCGGCATAGATGCCACCACCCATACCGTCGCCGACCGCAGTGCCGCCATTGCCGCCGTTGCTCGCGTACCCGTCATCGCCGGCGCCCGTGCCGCCGACGCCCCCGTCGCCGCCGCTGCCGCCTCTGGCAACATTGTTCCTTATCACACAATTCTTGATGATCGGATTGCTCCGCCCGCGACAGGCAATACCGCCGCCGTAACCGTACCCGGTGCCCGTGCCGCCGTTGCCGCCCCACTGCCCGTCCTCAATATCTTCCACATCCGTCGCTAAAGGCGGCAGAAAAGCAAAACCGCCCGATTGACCCGGAGCGCCGTCTCCGCCGTACGCCCCGACAACCGTATTGTCCGTTATAATGCAGTTCACAATCGTCGGAGAGCTTGCGTATTCACACAGAATTGCTCCACCATAGCCAACGCCGTTGACATCATACCCACGTTCCCCCCGCGGAGGCAGAGCCTCATTCAGCTCCTCTCTCCAGACCGGCTCGTAAGGCTCAGGTGTTAGAATTCCGAAACGACCCGGCAGCCCAACAGCACCGACCATGTAACCGCCACGAATCGTAAAGCCCGTTACAACCGTGCTCGCATCCTCCCCGCTGTGGAAATGGAATGCACGCCGCGGGAAGTATCGGCTGCCGCCGCAATCAATGATCGTGCTCGCCACGACCTCCGGGTTCTCCGGATCGGTGGACATCAGAGTTATGCTCTTGCCCTCAAAATCGATACCGCTTGGATTCGTTACATAGTGGACACCTTCGGCTACGACAACATTCGTGCCGCCCGGACCGGCCGCCGATACAGCCTCCTGAATTGAAGCGTACTCCAACGGGACCTTGATAACGCGGGTCATATCCTGCTCAAACTCAATACGGATAACCTTGTCGCCATCTAACGACACGAAATTCGTGTTCCGGTTCCAGGCAGGCTCTTGTTCGGTGCCGAGCCAGCTCCTGACCCGATAACCATCGGCCGGAGTCGCTGTCAACAGCACCATACTGTTGGCAACAATCTTGTACGCGAAAACGTCGTTATTCGGATCGTGCGACAGATGGTTCGGATCCATTACGCCGGGATCCACCCCAACCGTGCCCGGACCATCAACAATAACAATCAGCTCATGCTCAACGACGGTCCGTGGATAATGATAACCCATATCCACCTGTCCGGCGTCGGGAATCAGGTCGGTCCTGGTTGTGCAATACTTATTCGGGTCGTTCGCGTCGTTCGGCTCGCCCAGGCCAAGCACACTTGCCGGCGCGCTTCCGGCATCGATGCAATTGCTGTCAACCAGCTGTAAGTGCCCGGCGCCGATATGACTCAGATAGTAGTGCCCCAACGGCCCGGAAACGAAATTCGGGTCGTCATAGATGTTATTGGTGTCCGGATCCCACGGCTCATTAGGATCATTGGGGTCCAGCGGGTAATTCGGGTCATTCGGATCATAACCGTCAACCACCGACCCGGCCTCAACGTAAATCGGCGGACCCATGTGGGATACGTCCAGCACGCCTCCTCTGACAGTGAAGATGTAACGGCCGGGAACAGTGCTGTTCCGGCTGCCGTACACAAGACCGGTCGAGCTGCTGTCCAGGAAATAACTCGGAACACCTGAGCCGGGGAACTCGTGGAATGTGCCGGGATTGCCCGTGCCGTTCGAGAATCCAACACGCGCCGAATCACCGCCAAAACCGTTGAAGCCCATGCTCGCGTCGCCCGTCTCCCATTGGATTGTACGATAGTTGAACTCGATATCGAAGTCGCCGGCGCCAACGTCCGAACGGTCGATCAGCACCAACTGGAAACTGTTGAGCTTGTCAATGTGCATAAAGGAGTAACCAACGTTCAGCCAGTTCACACCGAAAGCGGGACGACCGTCAACCATACCCTGGCCGTATGTCACCGGAGCGCTGAGCTGCGTATCCACGTCCGCGAAGAACGGAGCCACAATCGGAGTCCCGATGTTACTCCTCAAGCCTAACGCCATGAAATTCCACAGCGGCGACTCGAATGTCACATTGCCGTTATTGTTCACGAAAAGGTCCGCGAACGTTATACCCAGGTAATTAACCGGGAAGCCGATACTCACCAGCCCGGTCGAGAAATCGTCGTTCGGCGCCAGCATGTTCAGGTCAAATCCGGGACGCACGGCAGGCAAAGTCTCCGCATCGATTAACTCCAACGTCCGAGGCCCCCGCAGATCGACGTCACTATGGACAACCTTGACCCTCGAGGGTATCGCATAAACCCAATCGCCGCTGCCTACCGCTATCTGCGAACCTCTCTTCCCTGCGTTGTTCCAGATTATAGAGTCTGTAATTACCGTATTGCTGTCGTATGAGCAGTACAGACCGCCTCCGTAAGACACTATCCCGGAAAGAGTATTGTCCGCTATCGTACAATTGGAAATCATCAGCTCCTGCTGCCAGTTGCTGGACACTCCCGCACCGTCCCTCACGGCCGCGTTATTACTTATCACACAATTCCAGAGCTCGGTTACGTCGTATTCTCCACCCGCAAGGTACATGCCCCCGCCTGAGCTGCTCGTCAAATTACTGCTGATCTCGCAATCAGCTATCAACATCGGACCGGCGAACGAATAAATGCCCCCGCCCTCGCCTATCCCCGACCTGTCAACGCGCGCAACGGCAACGGTATTCGGATCGTTCGGATCACCGCCGGGAATCGGAGGTACATTCGGATCATTCGGATCAATCGTCCAGTAATCATAGACTACCACAACTCGAGCGGCATCGTTGTACTGTATCGAGCAGCGTACAATCTCCGAATTCGGAGACTCCATGCTGAACACTGCCCCGCCGCGGACCGCAGTATTGTATGCCAGATTGCAGTCCGAAATCGAAATCTCGTCCGCTTGCGTATAATATACCGCCCCGCCGTCTTCGACGGCGCTGCTTCTTACAAGAGTGCTTTGCGTAATCGTTCCCACGCAGTTCGGCTCGAAATAGAACACGCCGCCGTAGGTCGCACTATGGTCCGTAAAGTTGCAATCCGTAACCATTATCGTGTTGTCAATGTCGCAAAGGATAGCACCACCGTTGTCCGCCGCACTGTTGGAGATGAAGTTGCAGTCGCTTATCTCTGCAACGCAGTCCGCAGTGTAGTAAATCGCACCGCCGTCCGAACCCGCCCTGTTGTCGTTAAATGCGCATCTGCTCAACATCGATATGCTCTCGGCATTGTAGTAGAAGCCGCCGCCGCTGAAGCTTGCAAAGTTCCCGGTGAAGTTACAATCGACAAACAAGGCATAGCTGTCGGTATTGCAATAGGCCGCGCCGCCGGAACCACCCAGAGCAAAGCAATCGGTGATTGCACACTCCACAAATGTCGGCGCACTGTTGACATCGAGATATACGCCGCCGCCGTTGCCGGAAAGCACCACACAATCGCTGATCACAACATTCCGGAAGGTTGGGCTGCTGTTGGCATCGACAAATACAGCACCGCCGTTCCCGGCCAAAACGCTGCAGCCGCTTATCTCAAGGTTCACAATAGTCGGACTGCTGTCGGGGCCGACGTAGATCGCCCCGCCCACATCACCTAATAAGCCGCCGTTGATTATCGTAAACCCGTCCACAACCGTCCCGGCATCCTCGCCGCCGCTGAACCTAAAAGCGCGATCAAAGCCCCGACAGTCGATAATCGTACTGGCAACAATGTTCGGATCGTCAGGATTCGTGCTGAACAGCTTGATCTCCTTGCCCGCGAAGTCGATACCGCCGTCATAAGTGCCGGCCGCAACAATGAGTATGTCCCCGTTTTCCGCCGCGTTCACAGCCTGCACAATCGCACTGCCGCCGCCAGAAACTTCTATCTTCTTCCCCTGTCTGAACCTCGCCACAAAAACCTGATTGGCGTCCATTACAATCCGCAAGTTCTTATTCGTCGAGAGCAAAACATCGTTGGCATCATACCAGCCCCTGAGATAATAATCCGGGTCGCCTATCGCCCGCAGCGTTAACACCGTACCGTCGTAGTACCAGCCGCTGTTCGGATCGACTTCGCCGTGGAGGCCGGAGTTCGGGTCGTTCGGATCTACCAGCCCCACAATCACAGTCAGCTCGTACTCATCAACCCCCGCTTTATGGTGGTAACCCATATCAACTTTGCCGCTATCGATGACGCCGTCGATCCGCGTCGTGTATCTCCACATACCGGCAAAAATGGACAGTCTGCTGCCCCCGTCAACGCAGTTGCTCTCGGTTATCTGACCCGCAGCTAACTGACTCAGGTAGTAATCATAGACAAAGTTCGGGTCTTCCTCGAGCATGTCATCGGCATGGTTCCAGAGATTCGGGTCCCAGCCCCAGTAATTATTCGTGTCCGGCGCCTCCCATCCGTTCAGCACGCAGCCTTCTTCAATATAGATCGGCGGGCCACCCATACCGCCGACTGCCGCGCCGAGGTTGATACGAGGCTTCGTTATCGCAACCTTCGTATCCGTAACCGGATCCCCGGTTAATACCAGCAATTGTCTGACCTCACGCGGTGTTAGGGGGCCTCCCATCTTCATATTAGCAGCACGCTGCACAACGGCAACGGCGCCGGCTGCGAATGGACACGCCGAAGACGTCCCGTTGAAATACGGGAAATAATCACCGGGATCATACCCGCCGGCCCCGATCATATCGGTGGTGTACATAGGATCGGCCGGAGCCAGAATATCAAGTATCTCGGCCGTATTTGAATAATCACACACCTGGTCGGTCGTGTCATAGACCGCCCCAACCGAAATCACATTCGACATTGCAGCAGGCCACGATATGCCCTGTCCGGCGAATCCGTCGTTGCCGGACGCCGCCACTATTGTCATGCCTGCAGCCACGGCCGTGTCAGCCGCCGTAGTAAACGCCGGAGCGAACTGGTCCGCTACAGTCTCATCGTTGAACGGCATACCGTACATACCCCAGCTATTGCTCATCACCATAATCGGATTGGCCGGATCGTCGTCCCGGTGCGTTATACACCAGTCCCAGGCCGCAAGAAGATCGACACCGAGAGCACCGGGTGCGTTGTCGGCAAATGCCTTCAGAGCATAAAGCTTCGAATTGTGTGCAACACCGCCGATGTAATCCCCGACTGTTCCCAAGTCTCCGGCGGCAATCCCCGCACAGCACGTCCCGTGCGCCTCGCCAACAGGTATCGGATCGTTGTCACCCATCGCCGTATCCGTTCCGCCGATCACCTTGTTGTTCGGAAAACCGCCGTTGCCGAGTCGCGGATGCCTATAGTCGATACCATCATCGACTATAGCGATGGCTATTCCCGTACCGTCATAGACCAGTCGAACACCAGATGCATTCGCCAAAGGAATCGACTGAGCCAGCAGCCGCTTGGCAATTCTCACCGGCTCAATATGCGCCACCACAGGATTCTCAAGAAGCTTGTTCAGACCGCCAACTGTAATCTCACCGGCGAAAATCGCAAAGTTCTCGTACTGATTACTCAGGATAAACTCAGCATCCGTCAGTGTTGACAGAACCATCGACTGACGCCTGGCTATCTCATCTCTCAACCGACTGACCGACGCCGGCGAATTCCAGTTGGTGACACCCTTCAGCTCCGCAGGTTCCACCAGACTAACAATCACCTTAACTCTCTCCTCCCCGGCATCAAACTTCTCGTAAATAGCCTGCCCATCCACCAGAACCGTACCGCTCACAGGCGAGCCGTCGCCGGATGCATCATTGCTATCGAGAATACCGAACGCGTTAGGATCGTACCGAGGCCCGATGTCACTGTAGCTGATCGTCAGCGCCGAGGTCAGCGGATGAGACGGATCGCCGCTCGCTATCGCAACCTGGGCCCCGTTCATGGCCCTGTTGCCCCAGAGCACAGAGTCGATAATATCCACAACGCTCTCATAAGACACGTACAGACCGCCGCCGAAAGTCGTCATCCCCGTAAGTCTGTTCTCGGCTATCGTACAGTTGGTAACGCTCGCCCGCGCCTGCCAGTTCACCGAAACCCCGCCGCCGTCTCTGCGTGCCGTGTTGTTCGTTACAAGGCAGTTCTTGAGCTCCGGCTCAAAGTCACCGGCTAAGTAAACTCCTCCGCCCGAAGTATCGGCACTGTTGTCCGTGATTTCGCAGTTGGTAATCGACGCCAGACCCGCGAAGCAGTATATACCCCCGCCCTGCGAACCCGCCGAATCACCGCTTACCGTGACAAGACTGTTCGGATCATTCGGATCCGCAAGATAACTGAAACTAAAGACGCCGGAAGCCTCGTTGTGCTTGATTGAACAATCCGCGATTCTCGCCGTAAGGGAGTCCATGCAATACACAGCGCCGCCGCGGACCGCCGTATTATACGCCATGTTGCAGTCGGCAATCAACAAAGCATTCGCATCGACAAAGTGAATCGCCCCGCCCTCTTCGTTCGCATCGTTCTGCACGAACAGACTCTCTGCAACCCACCCTGCGCAATTCGGATCGAAGAACAATGCACCGCCGAAGGTTGACGAGTTACCCACGAAATTACTGTCGGCAATCACTATCGAGTTGCCTAAATCACAGGCAATACTGCCGCCCTCCTCGCCGGCGCCGTTGTCGATAAACTCACAAGAAGTAATCTCCGATACGCAGTTAACATCAAGCCGAACCGCACCACCGTGACCGTCCGCCGTATTACCTGTGAATATACACTCGTTCAGCGTAGTCACGCCCTCGTCGTTATAGAACACGCCGCCGCCAAAGCTCCCCGCAAAGTTGTCCGTAAACTCGCACTGCTCGAATGTCGTCGTCGTGCCCTCGTTGCAGAAAACCGCTCCGCCTGAGCCGCCGATAGCCAGACAGTCGCTGACCCGCAGATACGTGAACGTCGCCACGCCGCCGTCGTTCAGATAGATACCCCCGCCGTTGGCCCCGTCAACACTGCAGGAGCTTATCTCGACGTTTATAAACGTCGGGTTGCTGTTGGAATCGATATATATTGCCCCGCCGTTGGCGCCGTCAACATTGCAGTTGCTTATGCTCACATTCACTATGGTCGGGCTGCTGTTGGCGTCGATATAAATACCGCCGCCAGGCTCACCCGTGACTCCCCCGTTGATTATCGTCAGCCCGTTGATCAGCGCGCCTGGTCCCTCTCCGTTATCCAGAATAAACCCGCGCATACCCAGCGCATCGACAATCGTCTGCGCGACAATGTTCGGATCGTCCGGGTTCGTGCTCACTACTCTGATTTCTTTGCCGCCAAAGTCAATATTGCCGTCGTAGCTCCCCGCAACAACGATAAGCGTGTCACCGTTTTCCGCAGCGTCAACCGCATTGCGAAGAGCCGGACCGCCGCCCGAAACCTGAATCTTGCGAGGCTGCCTGAACCTCACGTTAATCACCTGGTTGGAATCCATTACCACATCCAACGTCCTGCCCACGCCGAGCAGAATGTCGTTGGCGTCGTACCAGCCCTTGAGGTAGTAATTAGGATCGGGCCTCACAGTCAAAGTCACCTCTGCGCCGTCGAAGTACAACCCGCTGTTCGGATCAACCGAGCCGTGAATCCCCGGATAGTTCGCATCCTCAAGTATATTCACGGTCAGCTCGTACTGCTCAATCCCCTCGCTGTAGTGGTAGCCCATATCAACCACGTTCACGTCGTTGACCCCGTCGATCCGTGTCGTATATGCGTCCATGCCAACATTGCTCGCAAGGTCGCTTCCGGCATCGATGCAGTTGCTGTCAATCGGCTGGCCCGTCGCAATGTGACTCAGATAGTAACCGTGAACAAAATTCGGGTCGCTATCGATGTTAAACGTATTGGGATCCCATAGATCGGCGTCGGCATCCCACCCCGTCAATATGCAACCCTCTTCAACATAAATAGCAGGCGGGACCCACGCAAGCAGCCTGATCGCCTCCATAATCGCATCGACAACCTCGCTCGCATCGGTCGCTTCAACCATCACTCCGCCCGTCCCTGCGGACAGGGCGCTGAAGTATGTGATTGCCGCAGGATTGCCTCGCACAGGGATCGTAAAGATGCTTATCGGGGCAGGAGGAGCTGTCGCAGCGCCTATAACATCGTCAAGGACAAAATTCGTGAAAGGCTCCGGATCGTGCGGCGGAGCATCCGCCATAAGAATAATCGCCCTGGCCACCCTTGCACCAACGCGCCACGGACCAATTCCCGGCGAAGCCGGATCAATAAACCGCGCCGCACCGTTGGCAGTCAGCGTCGCCTCCAGTCCCGGCCCGTTAATAGTGTGCATCAGCGCGCAATAAACCGATTCCTCTATATCGGCGCCGCCCCCGGCCTGTATCAAATTCAGACCCGCAGCCACCGCAGCGACGTTCCTTGTAAACGGACAGTCATCTCTATAAGGATAATCCCCGGCCATGCCATAGCTGAAATTGGGATCGTCAAAGTCGCGATAGTCAACCACCGCTATCCGGAAGTCGGGAATAGTCCTCGCTATAAGGTCCGTGATTTGTGCTACCGCAGCGGTGACGGCCGCAATGTCAAAACTCATGCTGCCGGTCGAGTCTATCACAAAGGCAATGTCCAGCGCCGTCGGGCCAAACTCATTAACGTCGTTCGGCTCCGGCTCAATGGCACTATACGTAACGTCAACCCGCGAGGGCAGCGGATACGTAGGATCGCCGTTGCCTACGCCAATCTGCGTACCGTCGTATTTGCTCACATTGCCCCAGATGATCGAGTTGATGATCTCAACATTGCTGCCGTAAGAGATGAACAAACCGCCGCCATACGCTGGAGCTCCTAAAAGCTCGTTGTCCGCTATCGTACAATTAGAAATGACCAATTCGTTATGCCAGAAGCTTGATATACCCGCACCGTCCTTGATAGCGGTGTTAGATGTTATAAGACTGTTCCTCAGCGCCGCCGGAGCCGAGCCGCTGCCTGACGCATATACACCGCCGCCGGAGTACTCCGAGTGGTTGCGCTGGATCAGACTATCGATGATCTCCATCGGTGACGAGGCAGCATATACACCGCCGCCCTCGCCGCCCGGGCGCGTTGCAGTATTGTCCATAATCGTGCTCGTCGTAATCGTCGCTACGTTGCACTCAACGACATACGCCCCCCCGCCCTTGAACGCCGAGTTGTCCGCTATGTTGCTGTCGGCTATCTCGAACTCGGTATCATCCAAGTACAAACCACCGCCGATCGTTACGTTGTTCCTGAAAAAGTTGCTGTCCGCTATCGTAACGCTCTCGCCGCCGACCGTGCTCAGTCCCCCGCCGAAGCTGACATAGGGACTAATCCGATAACCGATAGCGTTCGGATCGTTAGGATCACCGGGATCGGCAACACTGACAGCGTTATTGTCCGTCACGTGGCACAGTGTAAACGTCAATGTCGAATCCGTATCTGCGAAAACACCCGCACCGTATGCCGGAATCAGATAGGGCCACCACGGTTCCGCCCTGCCGCCGCCCGGCCAAAGGCCGCCCTGACCGCTCATTGCGCTGCTAATCACATTACCGCTGATTGTGCACCCCTCGAAACGCACGTTGCTCTCGCCCCCGCAATACACCCCACCGCCCAATGCGCCTTCTCGCCAGTAATCGCCGAAATATCCCCCGCCGTTGCAAGGATCGCCATCTATAGCGGTACCGGGGCCGGGGCCATAATCACCACCGTCGCCACCGTCGCCGCCAGTGCTCGTACAGCTAAGTACACTCGTATTCGTAACAGTAGCAAATGTCTGCCCGTCAAAGTATATGCCGCCGCCGTACGCACGTCCGCAGTCCCCCCCGAAACCGCCGTTGCCGCCCTGGCTGCTCCTGCCGTTTACCGCACCGCCTACGCCTGCATCACCGGCACTGCCGCCAGTCACCAGACAATCCTCAATCACACAGTCTATAATCGTCGCGCTGCTTGCGTGGCCAACGTAAATACCCCCGCCGTAAGCGCCGCCGGCGTGACCACCGTCGCCGCCATGCCCCCCTAACCTGTTACCACCCCTATCCACTGCGTTGCCGCCCGCCCCGGCACCAAAACCGTCGCCGCCAAAGACACGACAACCCAAAATCGTACAACCCGTTATCGTCGGGCCGCTGTAGGCATCGCAGTAAATACCGCCGCCGTAAGCGCTGCCGCCGTCACCGCCGCGACCGCCGTCCTGCCCCTTTTGCCACAGGGCCGAATCCGGATTGGTCGGGTCAGTCGGATCGCCGTCATTCGCACCGTCGTTGCCCCCGCTCGCATCGCCGCCACTGAGCCGGCAATCGACAATCCGGCAATTCGCAATGATCGGCCTGGCGCCCGAAGCAATATATATAGCGCCGCCCCAGATGTCCAAGCCGACGTAGCCGTCGTTACCTGGATACGGAGGAGGTAGTCTCGGTATCCGACCCCACGTGTAGTCCGCTATCGTAAGACCGTTTATAACAGTATCAGGACCGCACGAGCTCGATATCGTAAGTGCGCGACCGTCGTAACCGTCCCCATCAAGAATCGTCATAGCGACCGAACATGGATCGTCCGGGTTCGTGCCCGTCAGAGTAATAGCCTTGCCGTCGATAACGAGATTCTCTCCACGATAAGTCCCCTCGTTGATAACAATCGTGTCGCCGTCCTGTGCTGCATCGATAGCCATCTGAATCCGCGGAAACTCCTCCGAAGGAACACGAAGTACCGTAGGCTGTTCTATTATGGCCGTAACCGTCTTGTCCGAATGCATCGTAACCATATTGATTAGAGCCGCCGACGTGTCGTCGTCCGTTCCTATCCACCTTACGCGATAGCCCGGGTCCGCCGTCGCCGTAAGCACAACCACCGTGTACTTGTTAAACAGCCCGCTCATCGGAGCTACCGTACCATGATCGCCGATAACGTTCACCGTCAGGCTGACCTGACCGGCCGCTGTCGGATAGTGCAGACCCATATCAACCACGCTAACGTCATTCACGCCGTCCGAGCGAGTGCTGTAATCGCCAAGATTAAGATCCGCCGCCAACCCGCTTCCCACATCCACGCACGGACTATCAACCGCCTCTCCCGCAGCCGTCTGGCTCAGGTAGTAGTAAGGCAGCACGAGGTTCGGATCGGCATCGATATTACCGGCCGGCCAGTTGAGCGTCCGACCGGGCTCCATATACACCCCATCAGAACCACCCTCGATATCGCAGTGCGAAACCGTCAGCACCGCAGGACGGTCAATGTAAATCGGCTCCAGATCACTACCTATTGCAATCTGGTTGCCGTTGATTCCAGTATTGCCCCACAGAATACTGTCAATAAGCAGGGTCTCGCTTTCATACGAGCAGCTCAGGCCGCCGCCCCTGCCGTGCTTCGGATCACGCGGGTCGTACGCCTCATTGTCAACAATCGTACAATTCGATATCTCAGGAGTCACATACCAGTAACAAACAATACCGCCGCCGTCCAGAACCGCAGAGTTCCCCTTCACCAAGCAGTTCCGCAGTATCGGAACGTTCGGATCGCCCCCGAAATACACACCGCCGCCCGAACCCGACGCCAAGTTGTCGCTTATAAAGCAGTTCTCAATCTTCGCACCCGATGACCAGCAGAAGAGTCCGCCACCGCCGCCGTAGAAGCTCTGATCACCTAAGTACTGATGAAGAGTAGAATATCCGAGCAGTGCCGAATCCAGGAACTCCAGCCGGTGAGCATCGGCATTGTTCCCACGAATGCTGCAGCCGGTAATCTCCGGAGAACCGCTGCTCCAGAACATACCGCCCCCGTGACTCGCCGTGTTGTTATGAACCGCACAATCAACTATGCTGACTTCAGAACCCTCCCCGTGCCAGTACAACGCGCCGCCGAAAGACGCCTGGTTCTTAACGAACTGGCTGCTCTCTACCGTTATATTACTGTTATTACGCAACTCTGTTTCATACGTATAACCATACGGATCGCACGGATCATATATATACCTGTAGATCAATACGCCGCCGCCATATACGGCACCGCCGCACCCGGTGTACTGCATGCCCATCGAATAGCCCGTAGCGCTGCTCAGAGTCGTCCCGATGAACGAATACGTGTAATCCACCGCCGAGTTGCCCATGAACCTGCTGTCGATGATCGCAAGGTTGCAGTCCGACAGAATAAGCAATCCACCGCCGTCAACCCCGGTTGTGTTGTTGACGTAATCGCAATCATTGACCTCTACTGAGTTGTAGTAACCGAAGTACTGGCCGCCGCCGCTCCCCGCCGCTGTGTTGCCGATGAACTCGCACCGATCCATCATCACTTCCGACTGCCCCGCATAATACTCACCGCCGCCGCTGGCAGAACTTGCCCTGTTATAGCTTATTGTGCAGTCCCTCAGCCACGTAACGCAATTCGCGCCGTAGTAAGTACCCCCCCCGTACCCGCTCGTGCCGTACGTCGGGTAATCCTGAAAACTGTACCAGTCGCCGACACCGTCTATCCCGTCTATCCCGTCCGGCATATCACCGTTGCCGCCACTGCCGCCGCCGGCCCCGTTACCCTCCGGCTCACCTATCCCACCGTTGCCGCCGTCGCCGCCCCAGCCACCGGGAGCCTGCGTGTCTCCGCTGCCGCCGCCGTTGCCGCCGTTGCCGCCCCCGGCCCCGTTGCCGCCGGCATACTCGTACTTTGGAGCGTATGTGTCGGTCGTATTGTAGCTGATTACCGTATCGGACATATCGACAACGCTGTTCGGACCGAAGAATATCGCACCGGCCCACGACCTCTGGCCGTTTGAGCCCATATTCCCGCCGTGACCACCGGCACCGCCCGGACCGCCCAGACCGTTGGACCCGGGCAAGCCGTCCACGCCGTCCGGATTGCCGCTGCCCGCGCTACCGCCGTCCGCGCCCTCTGCACCGTTGCCGCCGTTACCACCGGCGCCGGCGTTGCCCCCGTCAGCACCACTGCCCTGATGGGTCATGCAGTTCTTTATTGTAACGAACCGTAACGTCGGCCGGCAGTTGGCGCCGAAGTATATCGCCCCGCCAATAGCCTCTCCCCCGTTGCCGCCGCGCCCGCCGTTACCGCCGTCGCCGCCCTTGCCGCCTCTGCCGCCGTCGCCGCCGTTGCCGCCGTCACCCCCGGGGCCGTCTGCTCCATTGTTTAAGCCCTCACCGCCGTCCTGACCGTCCTGGCCCGGCTGCCCGTCCTGACCATCCATCCCGTCACGACCGCCCTGGCCCTGACCACCGAAACCACCGTCGCCGGCAATAGCCTCGCAGTTCATTATAGTAATATAAGAGAGAATCGGGCTGCTGTTCGCGTCAAAGTACATGGCGGCGCCATAGACTGTAGCGCCGTCCCCACCCTTGAGACCGTCCCGACCGGCGTACTCGTTCGGATCCACGCTCGGATCAGGCGGCCATATCCACGGATCACTCCAAAGCGCACGACCGTCAAGACCGTCCTGACCGTCCTGACCGTCCTGACCTCCAATGCCGTCTATATCTGCGTTCGGATCACTGACGTCCGGACTATATTCTAACTCGAAAGTCAAATCCCACGGCTCAAAGCCTATCCGGATAGGCTCATACGACCAGTTCACCAGATCGAAAGAGTTGATCCGGACTGCTCCGCTGCCGCCGGTATTCGGGTCCCACGGACGAGTCTCCCAGCCCCACTGCAGCTCCGTTGGGACAGTCGCATATAGCGGTTCAATAGTAATCCAGTACGTCCCATAGTCACCCGGCTGATACCACCAGTCGGACGGAGGCAGTTTGGCCTCAACAAGAAACTTGCTTAGTCTGTTCGGGTCCGCGCCGCCGGGATCACGAGGATCAACATCCCAGCCCACAAAGCCTATCGAGTATTGATCCGCCAATCCCACGTGGATCAGCTCGCCCGGATGGTTCACATCCATCGGATCCCACGGGTTTGCCGCCTCGTTCGTCCAAACCATTACCATGAACGTAATGGGCCAATCACTCATCGGTGGCAGCTCATCCGCAGCACCGCTGAAATCTCTAAACGAACCCCAACAACGAACCGTCGTCAGCGGCAATCCGCTGTCGCACACAAAATCGTCAGCCATAGTGACCAACGGCGGGCCCTCACTGCTCTCTTCAGGCCAGCCCGTAAAGTACTGAAATCCCAAGCCGGAGGCAACGTCCACAACCGGCGGCTGAGACCACTTGAGAACAACATCGTTCAGATCGATCGGTCCCGGAGGATCCAGCGGATCGAGCGCATCCAGCGCATCATCCTGATCGGGTGGAGCATCATAAGGATCAAACGTATGAGTGGCGTTTTGACCTTTCACCCCGTGTGGAACAACGTCTTTGATCACCAAATGAGACAGCGTCGGGCTGCTGCCGTTGATACACGTAATCGCCCCCCCAAAAATGTCATCCGCGTCTATCCCCCACGCGTCCCCCCCGTCGAACGAGCTCGGACCCGGATCACCGCTGCCGATTATCGTAAAGCCGTCCACTACAGAATCGTTGCCTTCCCCACTTTGGAAGATAAAAGCACGGTAAAGACTGCTGCCATAATTCTCAAGTGCGATAACTGTGGCCGCAACACAGCAAGGATCGTCGGGATTCGCGCTGGCAACCGTAATTGCCTTACCGCCAAAGTCATAACCCGCATAGTAATAGTAATTTGCATCGATGATAATACTGACATAGTTAGTGGGGTAATAAGTGCCGGCCGCAACCACCACCTTGTCGCCGTGGTCGTACGCCGCATAGATCGCCTCCTGGATGTCCGCAAACTGTCCCGGAACATACAGAGCCTTCGGCTGCCGGAACGTAACCATCACATCCTTATCGGAATCCATTGTCACCGTATTCTCATTCGTCCACAACGTATCGTCGTCCGTCCCCGTCCACACTTCCACAATGTAATTAAGCTCGGGCGTCGCTGTAAGCGCCACTACCGTGCCCTCCGCATAGTACTCGCCCCTTCGATGATAAGGCAAAATCCCTCCGTTGCCGCCTATCACATTGGTGCGCAACCGGTACAAAGGAACTTCCTCGAATGAAATCGTCACGTTCGCGTCGGCAATTATCGTAATCGTATTATTGGCGTCCGTGGACAAATCATCATCCGTGCCCGTCCACGCCCTCACACGATACCCCCCGTCCGGATACGCCGTAAGACCAACAACTTCGTACCGCCTGAACGTGCCCCCGTTCGGATCAACGTAGCCGTGAATCGCATTCGGATCGTTCGGATCAATTGCAGCACCGTTCGCATCGACAACAGTGACATTCAGCTCGAAAAGCTCCGCCGGCAAAACCGGAAAATGGGCGCCCATATCAACAACATTTGCGTCGCGGATGCCGTCCGTCCTCGTTGTCGTCACAAGCATCCGCAGCCGCAAAGGAAACTCGAGAAAAGGATCGCCCCTATCCACGCACGGACTATCGACAAGCTGCCCCGCCGCAACCTGGCTCAGGTAATAATCACCAAGCGGCCCGGTCATGAACATTGGGTTCAGCTTGATGTTGCCTTCGCCCTCATCACCGTCTTCGATGCACGAATACGAGGCCGAACAATTGTGCAACTCGTCGCCGTTGCCCCACAAGATACAATTTCTAATTATCGGGAATGAATCCTGATACGCACCGATACCGCCAGACGCAGGGACATTGACGTCATCAACCACTATCGTACAGTTCGTTATCTTCGGCGACGATTGATCCAGGTCGATTCCGCCGCTTGGATACATCGACTCGTTGTTCGCAATAACGCAGTTGTAAATACTCCCCGATGCCTTGTAGCACGCTATCCCGCCACCGACATTGTCTGCGAAATTGTAGCTGATAGTACAGCCGGAAATTGTCGCAGACCCCTCCTCACAGTTTATGCCGCCGCCGACACCCATGCTCGCCGACGTTGTGTTGCCTGTTATGATACAGTTCCTTATTATCGCAGAAGAATAATAGCAGTCTATTCCGCCCCCGTAGAACTCCGCAGTATTATCCTTAATAATACAATCTGCTATCGTCGGTGATGCCCCGTCGCAGGTAATTCCGCCTCCGTACTCGGCGTTACCCCAACTGATTGTAAAGCCGCGCAGAACCGTGCCCGAACCCTCGCCGTTTGCAAACGTAACCACCGGACCGTCATCCATTGTCCCCAGAATGTAGGTGTTCTGCGGGCTTATTGTCGGATCGCTCGGATTGTTGATGTCGCCGCTGCGCAGCGTTATTTCTTTGCCGCTGAAATCTATGACCTCATGAAACAAACTGTTGGCCTCAGCCACAAGCTCATCCCCGTCGTTCGCATCGTCTATTGCCAGCTGGATTGACGCATAAAGATTACCGGGATCGTTCGGATCGTCCCTTGTATTCAGCACACGCCCCACTTTCTCCTCGGGAACGACCGTCAACGCTTTGTACAGGTTAACGCGACCCCCCGAGCTGCATAGATTCGGCAGTACCGGGTCAACGCTGCTCAGAAGCAGCATCTTCAATGTACCCGCAGGCAGCTCCGGATACTGAGACCACATAAGCGCACAAGCACCCGATACGTGTGGAGCCGCCATCGACGTGCCGCTCAGAGTTTCGTAGTCCAGCGAGAAACCATACCACATTATCCCGAACGTCGGATACGTCGGAAACGTGCTCAGAATCGCCGAACCAGGCTCACCCACGTCAACCGAAACAGGACCGTAATTCGAAAAGAACGACATCTGGTCGTAGGCGTCCGTTGACATTACCGAAATGATATTATCCAGGTCATAGCTCGCCGGATAGAAAGGATACAAGTCATTGTTGTTGCCGTAATCGTTACCCGCCGCCGTCACGAATAGCACTCCCGCCTCCCCGGCGCTCGATATAGCGTCATAAAGCGACTGAGAATACGACCCACTGCCCCACGAGGCGTTTATGATTCTCGCACCATTCTCAACCGCGTACTGGATCGCCTCAACCGCATCACTCGCGAATACTTCAGGAACCGTATTGTAATCATCCGCGAAAACCTTCAGCGCCATCAGCCTGACATCCCAGCACACCCCGGCAATGCCTTCGCCGTTATCACCCACTGCCCCGACCGTACCTGCTACGTGCGTGCCGTGAAAGAAAAAATCGATCGGGTCGTTGTCGCCGTCGTTCGGATCGTTCGCGTCGGCACCGGCAAAATCATAACCATAGATGTCGTCAATATACCCGTTGTCGTCGTCGTCAACGCCGGGCAGCCCGTTTGCCTCCGCAATGTTCACCCACATATTATCGGCCAAATCCGGATGGCTGTAGTCGATCCCCGTGTCCATTACCGCCACGATAACATTCGGATCACCGGTCGTTATATCCCACGCCTCCACTGCATCAATGTCAGCATCCATAAGACCGCCGCTTTGACCGATATTGTTCAGCCCCCAAAGATCGAGAAAATTCGGATCGTTAGGAATTGCAAGCAGCCTATATTTGTAGTTCGGCTCGGCGTACAAAACGTTGCCCGAGCCGTTGAAACGCAAAACCGCTTCAAACAGAGACGTTCCTTCAGGCAGTTTCACAACCGCCAGACCCTCGACAACCTTGTCAAGCTCCTTCTCAACTGTCGCCCCGGAAACAATATAATCGGACATTATATCCCTTACTGCACGCCGACTTCGTGGGCCCATTATTACCGGACCTTCTACCGGCTGCGAACCCGGTTCAACCTCAACAAATCGAACAACCAGTTCGCCTTCCCTATATGCAGCGATTCCATTTTGCGATGAATCGCAAAATGGGACCCCGGATAAATCAACCGCCTGCGTGACTACGCCCACGCACAATAAAATCAGTGAGCTAACCAGTACTTCTCGCTTCATAATTCCATTTCCATAATTTGTCTGTTATTGTCCCTAAAAACATCGACCCCTCCAACTAACAAGTCGGGTAAATAACTTATGAATGTGAATTACCTTTCATAAAAATGTCGGGACGACCCCAAAAAATAAAGCCCCATAAACGCCCCCTTACTCTAAGATTCACTTCTCAATGCCGCAATCGCCTCCGCGTCGCGCTCCTCCTGCAGAATAATCGTCGGCTTAACTAATATCAGCAATATCTTATGGTCCCGGATCTTGCTCCGGTTCTCGAATAGCCGCCCAACCAGCGGGATCTTGCTCAATATCGGGACACCTACCTGCTTTTCTATCTCAGCCGTTATCTTCTGACCGCCGAGCAGCAGAGTTCCGCCGTCAGGAATGCTCACACGTGTCATAACCTGCGACGTCTCCGTCTCGGGAACAGTTACCGTGTACTGCTGGACCGTACCGTCCGCACCAACAGGACCTTCAACCAGATGGCTCTTCATCCGAAGCAAATCCTGCAGTTGAGTTATTATATACAGCAGCACGTGTTTCTTGTCGTGGGCAATTGTCGGACTAATCTCCAGACTGCTGCCCACCTGCAAACTACTTACGTTTTGCTGCACGCTCGAAGTCTGATATCCCCCGCCCTGAAAGGCGCCCGCGCCGCCGCCAAATTCTACGTCAGGCGGCAACGCATACGAAACGGTGGTTTGAACCGAGAAAGACGCCGTCTCTCCGCTCAATACCGTAGCCTTGGCAGCAGTCAAAGTCTTCGCATCCGTATGGGCCTGCGTCGCCCGAAGAAGAAGGCTCACCTGCAAATTGTCAAGGATGAACCCCGTATAACCGCCCTGAATCAGCATCCCCTCAGAAATACCACCAAGACTACCGGGAACCTTCGTTGAAACATCCGGCTTAGTGCCAAGATACGAACCCTGGTCGTAAGTCCATATCCCCATCTTGCCCGGAGTCCCGAAGTAACCAAAGTCCAGGTCCAGACCGATGTCCTCAAGGAAATTCTCACTAACAACCAAAAATCTCGCCTCGATGGAAACCTGATTACCCAGCGACTTGCGGAGCTCGGCAAGCAGTTGCTCAATCTTCTTATGAACCTCGCGCGTCTGAAGCACGGCCAGCTTCTTCGGCTGGCTGCCCCCACCGCCGCCATAGCCGCCGTAACCGCCGCCGTATTGACCGCCGCCGTATTGACCGCCGCCGTATTGACCGCCGCCG
>CAYWOD010000004.1:25228-46188 GCA_964459805.1 uncultured Pirellulales bacterium | reverse complement strand
GTGCGCCAACAGCCTTGCCGGAAACCGCCATTTCAGCGGCCTGCCTGGCTTGCCCGGACTGAGGATCGGCAGCAGGCTCTTGTGCGCCAACAGCCTTGCCGGAAACCGCCATTTCAGCGGCCTGCCTGGCTTGCCCAGACTGAGCATCGGCAGCAGGCTGCCCCTTGGACAGATCAGCTTGTACAATCTTAGGCTCGGTTTGGCCCGGGTAGGCCGCTAATTGGACAAGTTTGCCTGCCGGTCCAGGCGCCGCAGGCACCTCCGGTGAGGCATTCTCAGTGGTCTGTTTAGAGGCATCAACAGTGAGATTGACAGGCACGGAAACCTTTGAGCTCTTGAGCAGTGGGACAGCCTTTCCCTGAATCTTGGCTGCTGTCTGCTGCGGAAGCGGGCCGGCGGCTTCTGCGGCCACAGCTTTGCCAACCAGTGCAGGTGCAACTGCCAGACTCTCAGTCAGGACAACCTGGGACTGATTTGCGGCCGGCTGATTCGCCAAGCGAATCGGCGGTGGTGCAGAAGGTTTTGCCTCCGGTTTGGCCGTATTGTGCCCTTCCTGTGGTCCTTTTGGCCCCATCTCCTCCTTGAGCCTATGGCGAAAGCGCCGACGCGGCTTGCCGTCAACCTGTCTTGGGGTATCGGTTGGGGCATTATCGGGCGTTATTTTCTGTGGGCCATTGGCGATACGTGCGTCATCGGCTGGCTTCGGCCTAAAATCCCCCGCATTTCGTGCTTCAGCCGCCTTTGGCGGGCTGGGCACGGCGCCCACATTGACTACAAACGCATTTATCAATAAACCGGTATCCATACGTCAATTTATTTAGCAACCATCGTGCCAGTATCAAGTCACGGACCTCACTGGAATCACAACTCTTTATTGCGGGAGGAGTTATAAACACATAAAAGGTGTATTTGGTTGGAAAAACCCGACCGTTATCTATTATTGTGGAGAAATATTCCTTTGCTCAGGCAAGAATTTCCGGCTCTGGTACTGAGCAAATCCACGCGATTGTGCCGGCGGCGTGATTGTGTAAAGAAACGCATCGGCCTGTATAGAATCCTTACGCAGGTTCTCTCATCCCAACAGGCATCTTACATCGGTTTTGAGCGGTTTTTTGCGAAATTAGCCGGTTCCTGAAATGAAAATGGACAGTTGTAAGTATCTGGCACGATTATTGCGGGCTCCTGTTGGCAAAGAAGGTTTGTGCAAAGATACACAGGGAAACTGACGTGTCCAGAACAAGCAACATCGTGAACTTTCTGGAGGCCGGCATAAAGGCTGAGAGTCTTCGACAGAAGGCAATCGCCAACAATGCCGCCAACCTTCAGACCCCGGGCTACCGCAGGATCGATATCAAGTTCGAACAGTTGCTTGCCAAGGCCCTGGATTCGCACGGGGCGGCTGACCTTGATGAAATCAGGCCTCTGATATATCAGCCCAAACAAACACCGGTAAGATCAAACGGCAACGACGTCAATCTGGAAACAGAGGTTGGCGAAATGGTGAAGAATACGCTTCGCCACAAGCTCTTCGTCAGACTGCTCAATAGAAAGTACCTGGCGATGGAAGCAGCCATTAATGTGAAGTAGTCGTACTCTTTAGAGGTATCAGGGTTCGACAAATCGAACGCCGGACCCAAAAGGAATTAGGCACGAACAGGTATAAGCAAATGGAAGTGAACAACAGCTTTGGCCCAATAGACATAGCGATTTCGGGCATGCGGGCACAGGAGAAAAGTATAGGGGTGATTTCGTCCAACGTCGCAAATGCTCAATCAACGGATGACGGCCAAGGACAGCCTTACCGCAGGCTCGAAGCGGTATTGAAAGCCGCCAGCGATGGCATCGGCGGGGTCACACTGGACGAAATAGCAGCGGATATGAGTGAGCTTCCGAGGATACTAAGACCCGGCCACCCTAATGCGGATGAGCAAGGGTATGTGACAATGCCCAACGTGGATCTGCCTATCGAGATGGTCAACTTGACTATGGCAGCCCGGGCGTATCAGGCCAATGTCGCCGTCCTCAAGCGTTATCAGCGAATGGTGGAAACGACTCTCGAGCTACTTCGATAAGTGAGGAATTAAGGTAATGATCAATCTAAATCCCAACGTAAGCTCAACGCTACCCAAGATCAATCCCGGATCCTTTGGAACGGCGAAGGCCGGCGTCGCCGACGGCATGAAAGCCGGTTTTGAGGAGACAATAAAGGCCGCGGGGAAATACGTCTCGGCAGTTAGTGATCTTCAACAGTCATCGAATATGTCCATAAAGGATTTGTTGGCGGGCAAGAATTCGGACATCACCTCTGTTGTCTCGGCGGTGGCCAAGGCTGATATGAGCTTCAAACTCCTCGTGGGCGTTCGAAACAAATTGATTGAGGCGTACAAACAGACTATGAACATGCCGTTATAGCTGTTGATTTTCAGGATTTCTTTTGCGACAGCGGTTCTTCAAATAACCGTAACGAACGAGACTAATGGACTTTTTCCAGAAAATACAGGCAGTCTGGCGAAACGTGAGCATGGTTCAGCGGGCCTTGCTGATCGCAGTTGTTCTGACGTTTCTTATTGTCGGCGGCCTGCTTGTTCACTGGGCCCGCAGGCCCGATATGGGAGTTCTGTATTCAAGCCTGGACCCTGAAGACGCGAGCAAGATTACAGAGAAAATCGACGAAAAGGACATTGCCTACAAACTGCTGAATAACGGGACAACCATTTATGCTCCGAAAAAAGATGTCGCTCAGCTTCGTCTTGATATGGCAAGGGAGGGCCTCCCGGCGGGCGGACAAAAAGGCTACAAAATCTTCGACAACGAAAAGATCGGCGTCAGCCCGGGTGTCCAAGACATCAACCGTCAGCGAGCGCTCCAGGAAGAGCTCGCCAAAAGTATTCAAATGATAGACGGCGTGGTTCACGCGCGGATCCACATAGTGAGCACCGAGCGAAACCTGTTCAATTCCCAAGCGGGAGAAACCAGCGCCTCTGTGGTCCTGCGGCTGCGACCGGGTTATACGTTAAGCGCGTTAAACATAGCGGCAGTCACGCACCTCGTGGCCGGCGGTGTCGAGGGACTCAAGTCGGAAGGTGTAACCGTGATAGACAGTCAGGGACGCCTCCTTTCAAGTGAATCGGAGGGGACTCTGGCGCACGGAGCCGGAACCGTTGCGGCTTACAAGGAAATGGTGGAGCAGAACCTGGAGAAGAAGGTCGAGGATATGCTCACTGCAGTTCTCGGGCCGGGTCGGGCATCTGTGAGGGTCAGTGCGGTTATTGATATGAACAGCGTCAGCACCCTTACTGAAACCTATGAGCTGACGAAAATTGTCTCGAAAGAAGAAATTCAAACGAGTTCCGAACCTACGGCGGCATCAGGCAGTGGGGAATCGGGTACACCGGGCACTCCAAAGAAAGAGGAAACCATTAATACCGAATACGTAAACCCCAGGACTGTCGAGCAAAAGGAGGAGCTGCCAGGCTCAATATTATCTCTGTCGGTCTCGGCTATTGTTGACTTATCAGTGTCTGATGCCAATGAAGCAGGCTCCGGTACTGAAACCGCAAAGATAATGCAATTAACAGACGTGGAAAAACTTATTAGAAATGCGCTTGGTCTTGATCCTAAGGACACAGAATCGCTTACAGTGGTTGACGCAAAATTTCATCGTCCGCTTGAATTACTGGTTGAAGCCGAGCCGTCCAGTTGGCCTCGTTATATGGCCATCGTTCGCCAGGGGTCCCTTGGGATTATGGCAATCTGTGCGCTGCTGGTCCTTCGGATATTCAGAGGTGCAAAGAAGAAGGTTGCCAAGGCGGTCGCCCCAGGACAGTTGCCCGAAGCAGGAGAAACTGCCGGTCTGCTACCGGCCGGAGCGGAGGGCTCTGAGCGATTGGTGCTGCGCAAACAAATAGCTGGTGCGTTACAGAGAAATCCTGACCAGGTCAAACAGCTATTCGCAAGTTGGATTGAGGAAAGGGGGGATTAAGTAAGTGGCACTGACAGGCAAACAGAAAGCCGCGATGTTACTGATGAGTCTCGACGCTGCAACCGCCTCCGAGCTGCTCAAGGGCATTGACACGCAGGTGGTTCAGGAATTGGCGGTGGAGTTGGCATACCTGGATGCAGCAGGTTATCGAAACAACAAGCAAAATGCCGAAATTGCCCGACAGTTCTGCAATTCCTTGCAAACCAACGAGGTATTTCACCTTAACAGTTTCCTAAACGAAATGCTCAAGAATACCGTAGGCGACGACAAGGCCAAGCAAATCCAGACCCAAATACAAGATTCGCTGCACAGACGCGACCCATTTATACCCATCCGTTCGGTCGATGCCCAAACGATAGCCGCGGTTCTGGAGCATGAACATCCTCAGGCCGCTGCAGTTGTACTATCAGAGCTGCCGCCCAAGAAAGGCTCTGAAGTCCTCGGTCTTTTGGGGGAAAGTATTCGGCTCACTGCAGTCAGCAGGATGACAGGCTGCGAGACGGTGACAGCAGAAGCGAAGACGCGAATCGCAGAAACAGTCAGCAAACGCCTTGAGGCCGTCACTTCGGCTCGCAGCGGTGCAGTTGCGGCTGGCCCAGAGCAGTCATTAAGGAAAGTGGCGGTGATCTTGCGAAACCTCGGCAAAGAACTTCGAGAAGGCCTTCTTGGTGCAATACAAAAGGCAGATGACCAGGCAGGTACAAAGGTAGCCGAACTAATGATAATCTGGGATGACGTTCCACAAGTGGCCGACAGATCGTTGCAAGAAGCATTGCGAGCAATCGACGCAAAGCAATTAGCTTTGGCATTGTTCAAGGCCGATGAAGTGATCGTCCAAAAAATCAGGGCCAATATCTCCGAACGGGCAGCGGCCACGCTGGACGAGGAAGCATCGCTTATGTCTGCCCCTAAGAAAGCAGATATCAAAGAGGCCAGAGAGCAAATCGTCGGGGCTTTGCGCGAAATGGATCAAAAAGGCGAACTTACTTTTATAGAAGAATAGCACGATGGCGGCCACACTCACGACCAATCTCGCCAAGCCGATCAAATCAGTAGCGATCTTGAGCGGTCACGGTGGGCCTTCATCCGGCCTGACGTCGCCAAACGAAGTGGCCGACCTCAACCAAGCTGATTCAGAACTGCAGGCCATCCACGCCCTGAAACGCGAATTGGAAGCTCAAAAAGCCGCTTTCTCCCAAATCAATCAGGCACTCAGGGAGGTCACTGCCAAGCTAAACGAATTCTACAATACTACATTTGCGGCACATAAAGAGGAAATTGCCAAACTTTCGGTGGAAATCGCCGGAAAGATACTGGCGCAAAAAGTGGAAGATGGGGATTATGAAATAGAATCTATCGTAAGAGAGGCACTCAATAATGCTCCCTCGCATCAGGATGTGGTGGTGCATTTGAATCCTGAAGACCTTGTCCAATACCAAAAGGCCCGACAGGATGAGCCAAGTCAAGAGTCCGGCGGCATCAAGTTTGTCCCGGACCCGAACATCGGGCGGGCAGAATGCCTGCTTGAAACTCCGAAAGGAATTGTCGAATCTTTGATTGAACAGCATCTGGAACAAATTGCCAAAGCGCTCAAAAAGGTGGAATAATCTATGACCAGGACCAAAGTCAGAGGTTCCCAAGCCGGAGAGGAGCTTCTTGGAACCACTGAAAACAATCCGGTTGACTTCGACAAATTTCACTCGGCCCTGCACGCAGTGAATTTGCTGAGCTGCCGCGGCTCGGTGGTGCGAGTGGCGGGCTTGAGGGTTGAATCCAACGGCCCGGCTGTTGGCCTGGGTGAGCTTTGCGGTATTCATATTCGCGATGGTCGCCGTGTGCTCGCTGAAGTAGTGGGCTTCCAGAACAACCATCTTATCCTGTTGCCGCTGGAACACATAGAAGGCATATCGCCGGGCGACCCGGTGACCACCCGTACTACTCCGCGGTACATCAGACTAAGTGACGATATTCTGGGCAGAGCGGTAAACGGATTGGGAGAGCCCATTGATGACAAAGGTCCGTTAACAGGAACCGACGAGAAAGCCTTGGACGCCGGCAGCCCGCCGCCATTGAGCCGGGAAAAAATCACCGAACCCCTGCCACTGGGAATAAGGTCAATGGACGGGCTGTTAACCTGCGGCAAGGGACAAAGGTTAGGCATTTTCGCCGGCAGCGGGGTAGGTAAAAGCGTGCTTCTCGGTGATATTGCCAACTCAAGCGACGCATCCGTCAACGTTGTCGCCTTAATAGGCGAGCGAGGCCGGGAAGTTCGCGAGTTCCTCGAAGGAGACCTCGGGCCAGAGGGCCTGGCTCGCAGCGTTGTGGTCGTTGCTTCATCGGACTGCCCTCCGATTCAGCGCGTAAAGGCGGCATTCGTGGCCGTTACGATCGCCGAATACTTCAGAGACAAGGGCAAAAACGTCCTGTTCATGATGGATTCGCTGACCCGCTTCGCCCAGGCCCAGCGAGAGATAGGCCTGGCCGCCGGCGAGCCACCCGCGGCAAAAGGTTATTGTCCAAGCGTATTTTCACTGATGCCCCGGCTCATCGAGCGTCTGGGATGCGCCGAGACCGGCAGCATAACGGGAATCCTAACGGTCCTGGTGGAGAACGACGATCTGACAGACCCCGTCGCCGATAGTGCCAGAAGCCTGCTCGACGGCCATCTGGTCCTATCAAGGAAGCTGGCCGACCGCAGTCATTATCCCGCTGTAGATATCCTGGCAAGCGTGAGCCGATTGATGCCCGCAGTAACCACCGAGGCGCATAAACTTGCAGCCCAGAAGCTCAGGGAGATATATGCAGTTTATAACGATGCCGAAGACCTGATAAACATCGGCGCATTTTCGCCGGGCAGCAACCGACGCATCGACGGAGCAATCGCACTGATTGACAGAATAAACAATTTTCTTGTCCAGCCCATTCGAGAAAGAACCGCTTACCAAGAAACCATCAGGCGATTGACTGTCATTACCCAATCGTGGGATGAGCTGTTAAACGTCAATCCCAAAGAAGTTGAGAATTAGGTACTAAATGAAACGATTTGTATGGCGACTGCAGCGCGTCCTGGACATAAAGGCAAAGGAAGAACAAATTAAGAAAACCGAACTGCTTAAACTGACCGAAAAGCTGACCCAGAAACAAAGTGAGCTGCTCACACAAAGGAGAATACTGCAAGACATAATAAACGGTTTAGCCGAAAAAGACCCTCAGAAGCGTCTGAGCGAACAGGAGCTTTTCTTGAAGCATTCGACCACGGCCGACGAGCAGATCAGGAAACTCGAAGACCAGATCAGCCGGCTCGAATCACAACAAAGGGAAAAAATAGCTGAAGTTCTAAAGCTAAGACGATTTAGAGAAGGCTTGGACAAGTTACGAGCACAAGCAAAGGCGAATTTCATAAAAGAACAGGAGAAACTTGAGCAGAAAGAGTTGGACGAAATGGCGGCTATTGGGTTTGCCCGAAAGACCGACCCCGTCTTGCGGCAAATTGCCCAGTAAGCCCCGGCAATGTGGAAAGCCCTATTAGCCGCCCGGTTTGCAAGGTTTCTGCAAACTCAGTAGTGAAAAAGCAGGAGACAACCCATGAAGAAGAAGCTAATCATATTGATAGCGGCGGGATTGGTAAGTTTTGCGGGTATGTTTGCCTTCGCGTGGCTGACTAAAAAGACGCCGGCCACCACCAAGGCGCAGCCGCCGCCATCTCTAAGCCAGGAATCCGGGCAGAAATTGCCGGAGCCCAAAGCACTTGCAATGCCCGAGGCCGAAGGAGCCGACAACCAAGTAAAAAGGGCTATGACAGAAAAACAGCTCAAGGGCCTTGTTCACGAGATCAGAGAAAAAATACAGGAATATGATAACAAGCTGCAAGGCCTTAAAGTGCGGGAGCAGAGATTGCAGACGGCTCACAACGAGTTGAAAAAGGACATCGAGGAACTCAATAACCTGCAAATCGAGCTTGCCTCGACTATTGCCGGCCTCAAAGAAGAGCGGGACAAACTGGATAAAAGCAGGATTGAGATCGACAAGAACGAACGGGTCAACCTGATATCCATAGCCGCCACTTACGACAAAATGGATCCTGCCAGTGCCGGCAAAATACTGACCAATATAAGCAAACCTCAAAGCGGCAGCCCCAATGACGCCGTAAAGATTCTACACTATATGGGTGACAGGACTAAAGCCAACCTATTGGCTGAGCTGGCAACTTCCGAGCCCGCACTTGCAGCGTACCTCTGTCAGCAACTAAAACAAATGGTCGAAAAGAAATAGTCTTATGGATGTAGCAACAGTAGTAGGCGTATTTCTCGGGTTTGTGGTCATCGTCAGCGCCATCGTCGCCGGCGGCGGGTGGCAGATGTTTATCCACCTGCCTTCAATGGCGATAACCATTGGGGGAATGCTATGCGCAACGATGATACACTTTTCTCTGCCTCAGTTCCTGGGAATATTCTCGATAGTTAAGAAGACTATCGTTGCCAGGATTCCGTCACAACCGGAGCTGATCCAAAAAATGGTCAACTACGCCGCCATCAACAGGCGCGACGGGGCGTTGGCTCTGGAGCAGGAGATTAACAAGATAGACGATTTGTTCTTCATCAAAGGCCTGCAGATGGTTGTGGACGGACAGGAATCCGAAAACATCCGTGAACTTATGGGCCTGGAGATTCAATACCTTCAGGAGAGACACTCAACCGGCAAGAAGATCCTGGAGTTTATGGGAGCGGCTGCTCCTGCATTCGGCATGATAGGCACTCTTATCGGCCTGGTCCAGATGCTCAGGAACCTGTCCACGCCCGACAAGATTGGGGCTGGAATGGCGGTAGCTTTGCTCACGACTTTCTACGGTGCTCTGGCGGCAAATCTGGTCTTCATTCCACTGGCCGGCAAATTGGGGATATACTCCAAAGCAGAGACAACCGCAATGGAGATGATCACAGAAGGCATCTGCGCTATTGCGCAGGGTGAGAATCCGACCGCCGTTCGAGAAAAAATGCAGGCATTTGTTTCCCAAGGCAGGCGGGAAGAAGTAAAGGCTACCGTATAATGGGGCACCGCAAAAAACAGCAGGAACCTGATGAGCCGCCAGGGGCGCCGCAATGGATGGTGACTTTCAGCGACTGTATGACGCTTCTGCTGACGTTTTTTGTGCTTCTGTTGAGCTTTTCATCTTTTGATGACCGAATCTTTCGCAAATTAAAGGTAATCTTTGCCAAATCCCTCACTTCGGTCAGTCCGTCCGACAAGACAAACAGAGACGCGTTTTTGCCTACGAACCAGCTCATGCACACCGAAGATCTGGACGAAGGCAGTGAGAAGCCCACTCTGGCAAGAGACACCGAAGATAATCTAAAACAAGAAGCAGAGGCTGAAGATTTTCACAACCGGAAGGTGTTTCTGGTTCCATCAAGGAGGGTTTTCTGGGGCGAAGGGACCACTATTTCAGGTCAGGGACACAAAACACTTGCTGTTATGGCGTCATTTCTAAAAGAAGTGCCAAACAGGGTCGTCATCAGTGAAAATACGTGGGGTAACGACAAGAACAGTCGCCGGTCCGGTCTTCCACGGGCGTGGGCGGTGATGGAATATCTTACCACCACGCAGGGCCTCGACGAAAGAAAATTCAGTATCTCAGCCGCAAGCACCATCACCCAAGGAACCCTCAAAAGCGGTGAAACAACCCCTGCTGTTTCACTTTTGCCAAGCAAAACGACAGGGGCCAAAAAAGAACGAATGCTCGAAATTGTCCTGCTGGAACGGAGCATTTACAATTGAGTCGCAATCGTCAAGTCATCCCGGAAGCCCCTCCTAAAGTCCCCGGATATATCGTCACCTTTTCAGATATGATAACGCTGCTGTTGACGTTCTTTGTTATGCTGCTTAGTCTGGCCGAGGTCCAGGACCCTGAGCTCTTCAATAAGGGCAGGGATTCCTTCATAGAATCGATAAGGATGCTCGGCCTCGGAATGTTTCAGGGCAGAAAACAAACACCCAACTTCGGCCAAGTCAAAACCAAATACTTCATAAGTAAGGCAGATAAGGCATTAGTGGTTAGAACTATCGACGCAAGAGAAGAAGACCTTCGCCGTATTTTCAGGCAGCTCACGCGTTCTGTGACGGCTATGCCCTCGCAGATAGTCGGAGAAACGACCAAATTCTCAGTAACCGACATTCATTTTTCACCGGAGCAGGCTGTTCTGGATAAATCAGCCAAGAATTATTTGACGGAATTTTGCGTGAATTTGCGATCAAGTCCCAGTGCCGAGAGGATCAGGCTCTATGTGCTTGGTTTGGCCGCCGAGCAAGCAACCAGGCAAGAGCAGTGGCTGCTGTCCGCCAGGCGGGCCCAGGCTGTCGCGGACTTCCTAAATGATACCCTGCCTTCAAATCAGCAATGGCCGGTTTATTCATGGGGGGCCGGGCCCGGAGGCGACTGGGTAACCGCCGACAGCCCAGTATCCGAGAAGCTGCATATCCTGATCGCCGTACTCAGAGCAAACGAGTAGATTCCAAAGCTCTCAGAAGGTTCTGCGATACTTGGCATGCGTCTATGCGCCTGTCAAGTTTCTCAACAATTTGTCCGGCGATTCCGCCAATCCCGTGCCCAAAATCGCCCTTACTGATGCACTAACGCCTGTTTCAGCGTTTCGGCACGCCATTTGCACGTCAAACAACAATAAAGGTTATAAACCGATCTGTTTCTTAGCATGGCAACATACAAGATACAAATTGTCATTTCTCTGGCGGCCGTTGCGTTCGGCAGCACGGCGAGGGCCGAATCCCCAAACGCCCTTCCCGCTCGGGGAAGCACTGTATCTTCGGCCCCGTTATCCACGCCGAACCGGCAATCTCAAAATTCGCCCGTCAAAGCGGCTCAACCATCGCCAGGGGTCGGCCAAACGCCCCCCTTCTGGTCTGCCGGTACTACCGACGACCCTAACCGCCCCCGCAATAGATCGGGCACCAGAGAGCTGTTCTTCAAGATGATACTCTCGATTCTACTCGTTGTCGGCCTTGGAGCAGTCGCGATTTACGCCTCAAAGAAGCTCGCCGGCAAAATCACGAACCTGCCCGGCAAAAAGATCAAGGTAGTCGAGACTGTCTATATCGGGCCACGAAAAGCCGTACACCTGATTACAGTAGGTGAGCGATGTCTCCTCATAGCAAGCACCAACGAAAACATAACAAAGCTCGCTGATCTGACAACAGACCCGCAAACGCAAGAAAACGTGCTTGGAGAGAGTTCGGGCCCCCACCTGCAAAACAGAGCAGGTGGGAACCGTTCCCATTTCGCAGAAACTCTCAAAATGGGGCCTTCGACTGAGTTCGAGCCTTCCGAAACCCTGGCGGATTTATCAACAGCACACACGGAGAAAATCTGAAGGTACCAATGTCTGGTAAGCTTGTTGGAACTGTCTTTTTGATTTTGGTCGCTCTGTCGGCGGACAGTGCATCCTTCGGCCAAGCGAACAACGTCCCGGTGCAAGTCGTGCCGCCGACATTGAACATAGATGCCTCTAAACAAAACACTCAAAAACAGGCGGTCCCGAGCATCAGCGATTTGATGACGGTCGTGGATAAGGTGACTACCAACGAGACCAAAGGCAAAGACTGGTCAACGCCGGTCAAGCTTGTAATCATTTTCGGCGGCCTGGCCATCCTTCCAAGCCTTCTGGTAATGATGACGTCCTTTACGCGAATAGTGATTGTCCTGTCCTTTGTTCGGCGCGCCCTGACCACGCAAACGATACCGCCCACAATCGCCATTATAGGTTTGGGATTGTTTCTGACGTTTTATACAATGGCCCCCACATTCGGCAAAATCAACGGTCTCTGCATTCAGCCTTATCTCTCAGACGAGATCGATTTCAAAACAGCGGGAGCCAGAGGGAGCACCTGTATCAAGGAGTTTATGCTCAGGCAAACCCGCGAAGCCGACCTCGCTCTTTTTGTGCAGATGGCCAAGATAGAGCCTCCCAGCAGCCTAATGGACCTCGGCCTGCATATAGTCGTCCCGGCCTTTATCATAAGTGAATTTCGCACTGCGTTCGAGATAGGCTGCCTTTTGTTTATCCCCTTTTTGCTGATAGATATGGTTATTGCAAGCGTTTTGCTCAGTGCCGGTATGATGCTCCTGCCGCCTGTTATGATTTCACTGCCTTTCAAGCTGATATTATTCATTCTCGTGGATGGATGGGGTTTGCTGGCCAAGAGCCTAAGCCTGGGCTTCAAGTAACGTATTGAGACACCAAACGGCAAAGAAGGCGTTTGGGAACCCATTAACCTCTTTTACGGATTTGCCGGATGAACAGCAGTTTTATTCTTTATCTCGGCCGATACACACTCGAGACAGCTCTGCTTTTATCAGCGCCAATTCTAATAACCTGTTTGGTGGTGGGCGTAACGGTAACGTTGTTTCAGGCGGTTACTTCCATCCGCGATATGACCCTCACCATAGTCCCAAAGCTTCTGGCGGTCGGTGCGGTCACATTGCTTTTCGGCGGGTGGACGCTCCAGGTGATGCTGAGATTTGCCACCGATATCTTTGCTCACATCCAGAACATCGGGCACTGATTTATGGATCCGATAATCGACAAACTGCTCGGTTTCGCGATGGTCTTGACAAGGATTTCGGCGTTTTTTCTGGTTCTGCCGGTTTTCGGATGGAAAAGCATTCCGGTCAGGATCAAAGTGGCGTTAACTTTGCTGATGGCGTTTTTCTTTTTTTTGACGGATCCTTTTGCCATCAGTTCATGTTCGGGCAAACAGGTCTCGGCGTTGGAGGCGATATTGCTGCTGAGTAATGAGGCCATATACGGCCTGGCTATGGGAATAATTGTGGTTTCCGTCTTTGCCACCGTTAAGTTCTGCGGGCGGATCGCGGAACGGCAAATGGGATTGGCGATGGCCCAGATACTGGACCCGTTGACGGGTGAAATGGGCCAGCCGCTCGCAATGCTAATGGAGATGATATTCATAATCCTGTTCCTTAACGCCAACGGTCATCATTTGTTCCTGTTAATTATCTCACGAAGTTATGAGGCGTTTCCGGCGGGAAGCATCCCGACATTGCCGATTATGACCGGCGGAATAGTCAAAGCGGGCTCGACACTGCTGATGGGCGGCCTGAGATTGGCCGCACCGATGCTCGCGGCATTCCTGTTGTTAATGGTTGTCTTGGCCGTGTTGGCGCGTATAGCTCCGGAAACGAACATCCTGTTCGTTAGTCTGCCGTTGCGGGTGGGCCTGGGATTGATGTTAGCAGCGTTGTTTATACCATTTGTCAATGGGTTTGTGGCTGAATTCGCCGACTGGATGGGTAAGCTGCTTCCTTTGTAAGGGATACGGACCGTGGCAGACAAACCAGCAACAGAAAGAACAGAACGCCCAACAGGAAAAGTGCTGTCCAAGGCCAAAAGTAAAGGGCAGACGCCTCAGAGCCAGGAACTGATGTCATTCATGTCAATTCTGGTTCTGGTCGCAATGGTGGCTTTCCTGGCGTCGCCCTTGTGCCGTTGGTGCGTTGTACAATTAGAGCAGGGGATGTCGTGCGATACATCTATTTTCGCCGATAACAAGGTCTTTATAGACTTCGTGAACGCGAAGGTCACCAGTTTCATAGTCGTTATCTTTCCGATTTGTGCTGCGCTATGCGTCGGCGCGGTCGCGGGTAGTATCGTCGTCGGGGGTTTCAACTACTCACCCGGAGCTATACGGCTGGATTTCGGTGCGATAAATCCTGTAGGCGGTCTGGGCAAGCTGGTAAATACGCGCTCTATGGTTCGCCTGCTGGCGTCCATACTGAAATTGCTTTTCGTCTCAGTCATCGCCTGGTATTACCTTCAGGACAAGCTCGAGGTCCTTGCGGCGCTTCGATGGGCCTGGTCCTTTGGGATGCTCGCTGCTATCGCAAGAATAATACTCGGACTGATGATACGCGTTTGTATTGCGCTGCTGGTTTTGGGAGCTGCCGACACGGCTTTCCAGAAATGGAAATACATCCAGGACTTGAAGATGACAAAGCAACAGGTAAAGGAAGAGCGCAGGCAGACAGAGGGCGCGCCGGAGGTCAAGCAACGAATCCGGAGAATCCAGTTAGAGATGGCCATGAAGCGCATGCTCCAAGAAGTGCCCAAGGCCAGCGTCGTGCTGACCAACCCCACACACGTAGCCGTGGCGCTGCGTTACGATGCAAAGGCAACCGAAGCACCCGTTTTAGCGGCCAAAGGCGCAGACCACGTCGCGGAGAAGATCAGGGAGATCGCGAGGGCTTACGGCGTACCCATTGTCAGAAAGCCGGAATTGGCCAGAACGATATACTCAACCGTCAAGCTCGATATGCCTATACCGGAGAGCCTGTATGTAGCGGTGGCGGAAGTACTTGCAATGATCTACCGGCTGCGGAATAGAAGATGAGAACTCGCCGGGATTGAAAGCTGAAAGTATCCGCGCACAGGTCTCTGCACGAAACTTCTCAAATCTTACGTAATAGCTCAGCCAAAAGTGCTCAATATACCGGCGGCGGCCATCTGGTTTTGAAGCAGGGCAAGCACTTTCTCAAGATGAGCAAATCTGCGTATCAATCGGGTTTCCCTCTGAGTCAGGCGGTATTCTTCGATCTCGATCTTCTCATCCAGCTCCTCAATTTGGTCCTCCGCACGCTCCTGGTCGATTAAGAGAGAGCCGGTCGTTGCCTTGAGCATCCTGTCGATCTGATCTTCTATCTTGCCGGTGAAGCCCTGCTTGACGCGAACCGTAGCTGTGTAATCGTCGTCCGTGCTCAGGTCAACGCTGAGCTGAAGGCTGTTCTCCGCATAGACGGGGTCGCCGTTGGTATCGAAGGTGCTGTTACCGGTGACAATATTTCCGCTGTAGGTTGCATCGCGGTATGTTGATTCGCTTGAGAGCTTGATTTGCGCACTGGTTATGGCTCCGCCGCTGACCGTAACCTGAACGTTGTATTCACCGGCTGTCGTGTACCCGGTGTGGGCGCCGTAGAACTCGATTATGTCACTGGTGCTGCTGCCGGTCTTGTCGGCTCCGATCACGGCGAGGACGCCCATATAGTCTTCGGCGAGAGCCTCGTCAAATTCATTCATGTCCAGACTCAGCACTCCGTCCCTGTCCAGATCAAGACCAATATGGAGCGGGGTCAGGAACGTGTCGATGTCCTGAATGAACCCGGCTGTCTGCTCGATAAGCGGCTCACGAAACTTGTAGCGGATTGTCGAGACGACATAATCGGCCATCAATACACCGGCGGTCTTGTTGACTTCATTGTAGCCGGTCTTTTCCTTGATAAACTCTACCGCAGCATTATAGGCGATAATCATAGAATCCAGCTTGTCCTTGACCGACTGTATGTCCCTGGTCAGGGTTATCTCCTCGCCGCCGGCGTCGGTAGTATCGTGCAGATGCAGCGTTACGCCGTAAATAGCATCGTCCACGGTATTAGAGCTTCTCTTGATCCAACCATAGTTGTCGCCTTTTGTCTGTTCGGTGAACACGTAATTCGAAGGGTCACTGGGAGTCAGGTTACCGGAGTTAATCGAAATCATAGGGACATCACCCACAGTATCGAGAAATGTAAATATCATAGGGCCATTTCGATCTAACCTTTCACCAGTCACCTCTATATCACCAGGATTTACGTTTGACAACGCTTCAAGTGCGTTTTCAACATCCGAAGCACGATAATCGTCGTCAAGTGGAGCAGTCGTTTGTCCATCATAGGTTAAGGTATAGGTACCCCCACTCGGATTCGTGATTGCCTCCAGCGTTTGCACCTCGGCAATCCCTGCTTGTGGAATCGGGTAGCCGTCAATCCTTATTTCACTATCCTGAGCGGTCTGGCTCAGGGTAAAGTGTGAAGCGGTAAAACCTGACAGAGCTCCCGGTGTGCCACCCGCCGTTGAAACGGATATATCGAGTATATCGGGCGGGGTCAGTGTTGTGCTGCCCGAGCCCGGATCGTAAGTCAAAGTAATCGAAAGATCGCTTGTCCCGTAGGTATCATCCGTTAAAACAATCTTGCCATTTTCAAGAACTGCCTTGGCAGTCCCGTCGAAAGCGTCGTTAATCTCCCCAATGAGATGTTCGAGTCTGGTGTTCTCGGTAATGGGTAGATCTACCTGAGCTATGGCAACATCGTCATGGTCGGTTCCGGTGATTGCAATAATTTCACCACCTTCGAGTGTCCCGCTGAACTGATCAAGGTCTGTAATCTTCGTGGTCAGTGTGGCGTTATCACTACCCTGCGTAAAGGGCGAGTCTGATTTCAAGACCCTGGTGCTGCTTGCGTTGACTGAGATCGTATAATCCGAGCCGGCATCATTGCCGCTCAGGACCAAATGATACGCGTCATTGAAGTAAAGTAGACCGGCTGTAACACCGGGATTATTTGCATCGTTATTGATCAGGCCGACCATGTCCTGCAGCGTTGTCGTCGCGGTGGTCGTTATGCTCGTTTCCTTGTGATTATAGGAATAAATGAAAGTGCCGGCTTCAACATAATCTTCGGCGTATTCCTTGCCGCTTGTATGGACCCATCGCTCCGCAGTCGCCAACCGATTGATTACAACCGTGTGATTGCCTTCGAAGGCGTCGTTTGTCGCCTCGGCGGTAAGGTAATCAGTGTCGCTCGAAGAAACCGCATAAGCGCGGAGTGCATCAGCGTCGGAAAGGGCACGAACGGAGCTTCTTAAGTTACTCAGTTTGCTCTCTAAGGTGCTCAGGGCCTCCTGTCTCTCTTCCCAAAGGCTCTTGCGCCGTTCGTACGTATTGAGTGTACGGCGTTGAAGAGCCATTAGCTGCTGCACAAGCTGCCCTGTATCAATCCCTGACTGCAGTCCCGGAAGACGTATTGAAGGCATTTTGCCCGCCTTTCTCTCAAACCTCAAGATTCAAGTGTAATAGACCACTACGTTTTATTATCGGTTAAGGACTCGTTTACTTAACTACTTACCATATACATCTGCAGCAGTTCCTGTTTGTAATAATCTCCGTACCGTCTGAAGTGCTCGCCGTATTGCACCATACCACCGTCGGCATGCCGGTAGAAAGTCCTCATCAGGTATTGGCAGTACTGCTGCTCTTTCACCGCGGCATCGCTAATGTCGGCGATTTGCGGACATAAGACCTCCGGCGGGTAAATCGAGACCATTTCATTGAGCACCCTCGCCATTATTTGGTTCCTCGCTTCATAATTGTGCGAATTGCTTCTCGGCAGAGTCCTGTAGAAATACGTCGAATGGTCGTCAACCCGCATAAATCTTATCCGCAACGCGTTTCTGCACAGGAACACAAAATCTTCAACGGAATCCACATCATCATACACCCCCACCTTATCAAAAAGAGACCTTCTTTTTAGACTCCCCGGATTTGGAATCGGGCCATATCCCTTGTCAAAGAGAAATGCCGGGAGAGTGCTGTTGTCCGAGAAGTCCGCATAACTCCACTGTTCGCCCGTGGGATTGCCGGCTGCATCTACAAGTGCGAGCCTGCCCGGATAGAAATAATCAATTTCCGGGTGCTGCTGGGCACAGGCAACCATTTTCTCAAGATAGGTCGGCTCGATAAAATCGTCCGAATCGACCCGCAAGATACAATCACTCTCGGCCTCTGCAATCGCCCGGTTCGTAGCTATAGCGCCATTCTTGTGCGGTATATGAATATACCGAATCCTGCTATCCGAATAGGATGCAATTAGCTGCGCGGTCGCGTCGGTGCTGCCGTCATCGACTATCAGCAGCTCAAAGTTTCGATACGTTTGAGCCAGCACCGAATCAATGGCCTGCCTGATAAACTTCTCCGCATTGTACGTAACCATCTCAACAGTGACCAACGGTTTGCCGTTCGGCACCTTGTGCCTTCCGATAAGCTCAAAAAGCTTGTCGAATTGCACATCCACATTGGCCGCAAGCCAAAGGACGGCGTCCTCAAGCCTCCACCCCCCTGCGCTGGCCGGCCAATCCACATCCGCCAGCATCCCGTTCTCGCACAGCTTTGTAAGTATGACGAAGTATTGTTCAACATCCTCATATTTCCTTCTCGCCCCTGAGACCGCTCGCCGGAACAACTGATCGAAGCTCTGATTGCCTTGCTCGGCCGAAACACTGCACCTTCTCTTCAGGGCGTTTATCCTCGCTTTGACCCTGGACATTATGCTGACATTAATCTTATTGGGCGAACGGCACAGCGAGTTGGGCACCTCCCTGTAGAGATACAAACAGTCGTCCACAAACTTCAAGTGAGCCACTTCCTCCATCTTATAGACAATATCAATATCCTCAGCATACAAGATATTTTCGTCGTACCCGGGGGTCTTGAGATAGTCCCGCATCTTGAAGGTCTTGAAGTGACTGACTACGTTTGCATCAAGGCTGGTCCCGCCCGGAGGTATCTCGCGGCAGAACCCGATTTTCCTCTGTGTAAGATCTTCGCCGCAGACCACGAATTGCGAGTAGATAAGCCCGCAGTCCGCAAGCTCAACGTGCTTTATGTGCATCGTCTCGACAGCACGCGGCGCCAGGCAGTCGTCACTGTCCAGGATACCGAAGTATTCCGAGCGGACACTCGCAATGCCGGTCTTCAAAGCGGCCGTGTAGCCGCGATTGACATCGTGCCGAATCAGTCTTATGCGCCCGTCACCCAGATATTGCTCAATCACCGCCAAAGAGTTGTCCGTCGAGCGGTCCTCGACAATAATCAGCTCCCAGTCCTCGAACGTCTGGCGCCGGACCGATTCTATCGCCTGGGCTATGTACCGGGCGTTGTTGTAATTGGCCATTATGATAGAGAATTTCGGCTCCAAATCCCGCAGACTGAAATCTCTTCGGCCGCCCCCAACGGCGCCGCTTACTGTCTCCGCGGCCGCCTCGCCGCTATCTGTGAAATACAATTCCACCTCCTGGTGGCACGAATTGGGAACAACACCCGAA
The DNA here is from genome assembly GCA_964459805.1 of uncultured Pirellulales bacterium. Classification (GTDB taxonomy): domain Bacteria; phylum Planctomycetota; class Phycisphaerae; order Sedimentisphaerales; family Anaerobacaceae; genus DAOVRL01. The sequence goes on along the minus strand of CAYWOD010000004.1, from coordinate 27,267 downwards.
TACCTTTCCACATCAATCCTGCTGCCGTTCTCAAACATAACGGCAAGTTTATCTACGGAGTAGTCCCGGTTATCGCCGGCACGATTGTCCCAGACCGTCTGGACCATATTGACCGGAGCACAAAAGGCAACGGAACTCTCAAAGCAAAGCAGGCTGTTCCTGGAGCGCTGGTAGAAATGGGAATTCGCCGCCATTGCCCATTCGAGGGTATTGGGATTGTTGAATTCGGCTTTCCTGAGCAGCTCCAGAATGTCGTCGGTGCGGTACACGGAGCTCGAAACTTCGAGTGGGTAGCCAAAATCGTGCTCGGCCCGCGTCCAGTCGTACTTCAATATCCGGTCATCGACCTGCCGGAACGCCGGTGCCTGCTGGCCGGCATCGTGGGCATAACAGTACGTTGTATTCCTGCCCACTCTCAGCGAAAATCCGACTGCATCATCGTTGCCTCGCAGGCTTTTGACAATATCCGCAAGGTAGAAATCTCTCACGAACAAATTGTCGTCAACAAGAAACAGCACATACTCAAACCCGCCAACAACAGCCAGCACCTGCTCTTTGAAATCAACCTCCTCGATAAAGGACACATCGCGGAACTTCTCTTTGAGCTTTTCGTACTGCCGCCGGCAAAATTGATTTGACGCCTTGTACAATACGCATAATTCTATTTGGCTGTGGTCCCGACAATGCAGAAAGAAAGACTCGATCGCAGCCTGAAGCTGCATTGCCCGGTCCTTGCTGAATACTTCCACACAAATGAACATTCAATAATTCTCCACGGCTTCAAATGCCCTGATTATGTTTAGCAGTCTGTTCACGTAAGTATGATGACTCTTGACTATTTCCTGCTGCTCGTAGATCATATCTCTATATTTGCTCAACGGTAAGCTGAGCGTATTGTCGATTAGCTCTTCGATACTCCGGCCCTTGACAGTGCAATCGTTAAATATATCATCGAACTTTCTGACATTTGAGACGCCGAGCCGACCGTATGAAATGTTCTTCCACATCCGGCAGGGAAGGTAATTGTTTTCCACCTGCCAGCGGCCGGCAATTGCCGGGGCAATAAGCGAACGACGAACATACTTGATATTCAGCGAATCTGAAATGTCCTGTAAGTGAATGAATCTTATATTCCTTTTTTCGAGGACATCCTTCAGCATTTCGATTTCGTTGACATTGCCCCGATCCAGACGATCATTCCATATACTGCCGACCCAAAAGACAACGTTGCCTGAGCGTTCGAGTATCGGCTCTTCAAATTCATTCCCAAGCAAATCTGTTGCCCAGGGTTGAAACAGGGTGCGGTTCTTACCGTCGAAAAACGTTACCTGGTCCCACATTTGGCCGGCCAGCTCAACCGAATTCGTATATGTCTGAAGCTGGATGCTTCTGGATGGGTCAATTGTTTGATGAATGTCATCCGAACAATTGTGCAGACAATAATACACGTTGTCCCTGATGGGCAGGTGGGAGCTCGAAACATCTACAGAGATGACCAGGTCATTACTTTCTATTACATCCTCGTTTTCCCTGCGGTCATCCACCAGAACAACGCTCGCGCCCAGTTTCTCTAACGTACTGAAGAAGTGACGATGAATGTAAGCATGAGTATGTTCCTGGGTTTTGAGCCCCCATACGACTACCTTGTTGAATTTCTCAATCTTTCTGCGCAGTTGTTTTTCAGAACGCTCGCAGTGGGATTTCGTCGAAGTCCGTCTCACAGTCGTCTCTGTAGTTGCCTGATTCCTCGCGTTTAGCCCCCCCCAAGCATCGGAATAGACCGGCCCTTCTTCATAAGAGTTCTCCAGGCCGGATTCCACGGCATAAGCATTATCAGTATTGATAGAGCCGCTTTTTGCTGAACACAGCACCGGGGCGGCCGAGCGTTGCTCCTGCCGGGCCACTCGAATTAGAAAATCCAGCCCCGGTTCAAAATCAGGCGCCAACCTTACCACCGCTGTCGCCGCCTTCTCCGCCAAAGCACCATCTCCGCACTTATCCGCTGCTCTGGCCAGGTACCACAACACTTGCTTGTGGTC
>CAYWOD010000004.1:0-25218 GCA_964459805.1 uncultured Pirellulales bacterium | reverse complement strand
AAGAATGCCTGCTCAGCTTCGGCAAACAGGCCCTGCTGAAAACACGCAAGACCGCGCCAGAAACTCTCAATGCCGGAGTCAATTTTTTCCAAACCGGCCGGCACACCGAACGCATCAGAGAAATTATCCTGCCACAGCAAACGCCCCGGCCTGGGCATCTCAGCGCCAACAAAATGGCTCCAGCGACGCCGGCACAGCTCAATGTCACGACCGCTGGCGTCGGCGTTGGCCTGTTTCTGCACATCAAGCAGATTATTGTGGGTAAGAAAACATCCGGGCAGCGGGATAAGCTGCCTGCCGTTTTCGTACAGCTTGTAGCAAAAATCCGTATCGGCGCAATAGAACCTGTACGCCTCGTCAAAGCCGCCAACCCGCCTGAAACTCTCCAGCCTGATGAGCCCGTAGTTCATCAACAGCTTGGCCCCCTGCGTAAAATCGATACCGTACCTGGCCCAATCCTCTCTCGTTGGGTGGATGTTCTTATAGAAAAAGATGCCCCCTGCCACCTCATCTTTCTGCTTTTCGAGCAATTCGACCGCCCGAGCGATCGCCCCGCTGCTAAAAACGATGTCATCGCTGGCGTACATCGCCCATCTGCCCCGGGCCTTTGAAAAGCCGAAATTGTACAACTGCGGCCACGAGTGCCTGCCGGGGCCGAGCCATTGCGACTCACTGTAGATTTCTCTTACGTTATGCCTACCCAGCACATCCAAGGTATTATCAGACGAGCCGCCTTCGACAACAATTATCTCATAAGCTACACCGCTGGCGGCCTCTCTGAGACTGCCAAGCATCTGGTCCAGCAGCCCCGCCCGGTCCTTCGTGCAAAGCACAATACTGACATCACACTCTGCCTCTTGACCGTGTCCGCTGCGCACCATCGAATCAGCTTCGTGGATGGAAACATCCTCACTGTTCCCTGAAGTCTCAAAAGAATGCTGTGGGATCGCGGGTTCTCTGTTTTTATATGTTATCTGCTGTGACTGCCCCTCGAGGAACTCCAGGGCAGAAGGGAAAATAATTCCAACCGACATCTGGCTCGTATCTTCCATACCCCTTTCTCTGAGATACCGACGGTGATGAGCTGCAAACGTTCTTCCCAGCGAAGTCCAGAGGCTCTGCGGGTCCGAAACCAGGTCCCTGTCGAATCCCTCGCGTAAATACGCAAAAAGCTTCTTAGCTAAGAAAAGCCACTTCTCCTTTTCCCATTCACACGTGTGCCTGATATGATATGCGAACGGCGAAACAAGTCTTTTTGTTTGAAAGCCCTCCACAGCCGGAATTAACGGTGCCCAATAGTCCCACCACGGCATTCCAATACAGAATTCAGACTCCGGATAACAGGATATCAGTGACCTATCGAAGAAGAAGAAATCAAATCCCGTCTGACAGACATCGCCCGCCAAGACATCCGGAGAATCAACATCCGTCCTCGACCCATAAATAAGACTGTTTTCTGCCTCGCTTTTAATAAACGAAATAATACCTTCGTCTGCAACTAAATGAATATCCGAATTCACAATCCCGCAAATCTCAGACCCGCTTCTTTGAAAATATTTCAGGAACTCCTCAAAATATACAAGAGGTTTGCCGAGGAGTTCTCTTGCATCCCGCTGGGCCCGAACAAATCTGACTTCCGGGAAAAACCCCCGAAGCGACTCTATCTCCTCGGCGCAGTTTATCGAAACAACGTCAAAGCCGAGTTTCATCCAGCTTTCAATCGCTTCAATCTGAGCCTCAATCCTTCTGGGAGCTATGCTCGTGGTAATCGTCAGGCCCGTATCTGTCCGTATTGCGACACCCGGTCGGCACTTGGCATCTTGTAGTCTCTTAGGCCCTTGTATCCGAACATCCGGGTTATTGTGGCGTGCGGATACGGCATTGCTGCGGCCCTCGATTGGAACAACCTCTATGTTGTCGATGTCCAGGAATCCCTCAAACATTTTCCACGCTGGTCGCCCGGGCGCCGGCTCCCACAACGAATCGCCCTGAATAAACACGCGTATCTTTTCCGAAGGTCCTTCAACCGCCGCCTTCAGTGCCTCGACAACAACTTCCGGCGCAACGTCTTTAACACAGTAAGGACTTTCATATCGACAATTCCAGTTGCATCCAAAGCACTCCAACGGCAGGCAAACAACCAAGGTCAACGGTGAATAGGGCACAAAACGCCCTAAATGCCCGCCGCCCAACACCACAACGTTGGGAGTGCCAACCGCACAACCTATATGGGCGCCGGCCGAATCGGATCCGAGGTATAAACAGCACTTGCGTATAATAGCCGTCATCCGGCGGATAGTCGTTTTACCCGCCAAATTGTGGCACGTCTTAGGCGAATCCGCGCAGATTTCGCCTGCATAATCTTCTGCGTCCCTGCCGCCTAAAATCACAAAATCAAACCGCTCAAAATTGTGCACCACAGATTTGTATTCTTCGTAAATCTTCTTAGAATGTTGCGCGCTCGGGAACAAGGCGATCGTATTTTCAGGGCTAAGGTTATTCTCCTCAAAGAACCTTTCGGCAAATTTCTCATCCTCTGCGGTTGTCCACACCATCGGCTTCAACGAAGGTGGATCAATGTCAATGCCGTGCAGGAAATCCTTGTGTCGCTCGATCTCCGGTTTATGTTCGCCGTGGCTCGGTAACAATTTCGTATAAAGCTGATTATGTACACGCCTAAGTTCGGCTGAGATATTGCAAAGGTTCCCCTCTAATGCGATACGCTCCTCGGCGCCGCACTTTATCGCAAACCAATCCGTCAGGGCCTCACGGGAATATACCGAATTCAACGACACATCCGGTTTCAACGCCCTGAGCCGCTCTACAATCTCTTCTCTGTACCGATCCTCCAGCAGAGCCCGCTGCCTGTCAAAGACTACAATGTCATCAACATAGGGACAGGCCTCGTATAGCTCGGCGATATGCTCCTGACAGACAACGGTTATCCTGGCACCCTGGTATTTTCCCCAGATATGCGGCAGCATCGAGGCCGAGAGAACAGCGTCACCGATGGAATCCGTCCGAACCCAGACGATACTCTTTCGAGTGTTGCCAACGAAAGAGCGACTCATGGCATCATCGCCGAGGCCTGAAATGGAGCTCAAGCCCTCTGTTTGCCGGTTGATTGCGCCCAAGCCACGTTCTATCTTTGCCAGGTTTTCCCGGGTCATGGCGATTTTCAATTGAGTTCCATGCCCGAAAGTTGTCTCGAGGACCGCAGGCCGAACGCCACAGCTTCTTAGAAATTCCCAGATTAGGTGTCCCTTTTGCGCTGCGACAGATGTATCGATTCGGGAACCATCTCTGGTAATCCCCGCGTCATCCACAATCAGTATGCCGCCTTCGACCATCATGGGGACTATCAGCCGAAACTCTTCGAGAATGTAATTCTTGTCGTTAACAGAATCCAGAAGTGCAAAATGGAACCTGATGTCCTTGAGTACTTTTAAGTACTTGATTGAATCTGAATGCACAAACTCGACATTCCTTGAGCCGTGACAAACCTGCCTGCTTATCCTTATAGAATCGGCACTGATATCTACTGAAATCAGACTGCCTCGGTTACCCAACGCACATGATATGTGGTACGTGCTGAAGTGTTTCTCGTGGAAACTGCGAATTGTGCCGGTTTCAATCGCGTTGATTTGCTGTCGAGGAAAAGAACGTTTGATTTCATTAATCACATTGACTACGTGCTGCATTGCAGCCCGGTTAGCGGAGCTTGCACCATCGTTCAGGATATAATCAATTACGACTTTGGGATGAGTCCCATTGAACAACACAGTGTGTGAATCTATGTCGCCTGTCCAAATAGGATACCGTGAGTCTATTTCATCTCTGTTCCACGGCTGCCATTTCAAGTAACAGTCTTCGTACCACCTGAGCAAATCGAGCTTCCAGTGTTTGCCCCAGCCGTACCTGCGGTACAATTCGATCTTTTGTTTCACCTGTTTGTCCAGGACGTAGCTGTAATGGTAGAAGATGATTCCCATCTGCCTGGTGGTCGTCCCGTCCAGGAGATTCATCTGTTCGGTGGTCCTGTCGCAGCCGGGCCAGACCATCGTCGGCGGCCGGTGAGTCGTGAACATCGCGCCGGGAACATATTTGAACAGTCTTCTGCAGTGGCACGAATCCTCGAAGAATTTGGATGATACGAAGATGTAGTCAAAGCCCTTCCAGAAACTGTTCGGGATGAAATTGACCTGTGTAATTGATGAATCGCTTTTAAGAATTTCTTTTATCTTCTCGACGTCCTGAGACCTGTACACCTCATCCGAATCTATAAGCCAAACATAATCTCCAGTGACATATTTGAGGGCCTCGTTCTGCATCTCGCACTTCTCGGGCCATCGGCCCTGGACCAGCCTGATTTTCTTTTGCGGGTCAGGGAAAGACTTTATGAACTCGACCGTCCCGTCGGTGCTGCTTCCATCGGGATTGGCGGCGAACATACAATTCTCGACGGCGCCCTCGACAATGATTATCTCGTAAGCAAAGTCATAAACGGATTTAAGGCTGTATTCAATGAACGGCATCCCGTTGAGCACAATCATAACAAATGAGAACTTGAGTTCGCGCTCTTGTGCACTTGCCGAGACTCTTGGGCTAATCCTCGAGTCTAATCCGTTACCATCAATGGATACGTTCTCGTTGTTCAACTCAATTCCTTTTCCAATTCGTCCAGAGAAACCGCATTTCCTTCTGAAATACTGTCAGCCTATCAGACTCTGCCGGTACTCATTAGCGGCTTGATCTATTCGCTCGAGCAGCTCAGCGGCGCCGAGATTATCCGGCTGCAGCGAAAGCTCCACCTGGCAGGCTCGTTTTGCCGAGAATATATCTCCCAATTGAGCATAAGCGGTGGCCAACGCATAATACAAATTGGGCAACGTCGTACAATTCATCGCGGCCTTTTCGAGATGTCGTACGGCCTCCGAGACATTGCCGTCATTAAGACATTGAAAACCCTTCCTGAAGAGCTCCTCGGCAGCGGAGCGGCTCTCTGTCTGGAAGGAATCCAGCACCAACTTCGCGGCGTTTCTGGCAGAGCCCAACGCCAGCTCCCGTCTGGCCGCGGAGACCAACCGGGACATACGCTCGCCGTCAACATTCTCAGTGAGCTGTTCGCATTGTGCTTTTACGATATCGGGCGCCTGCTGATACGCACATTCAATACACTTGAGGATAACGGACTCGTTGTCCTCTTTGAGAAATTCGCTTATTGGCCGTAGTTCAATACTGTCAGGTCTAAGCTCCCAGGTGGCGTGAGATGTGTATGCGAAAGAGGTATCGTTGCCGGTCAGCTCCAGATTTCGCTGCACCTCAATATTGAAACTCGCCGCTTTTTTGCCCCCCGATACATGAGAGAAGTCGTGGCTCTGATGGACAATTGTGACCTTGTCGCTCGCATCAACCACCGGCTGCCCCGACAACAAAGCCTCTCGAACAAGCCAGTTGTCCCACATACCACGCCCCAGAGCCAGTGGAGGAATCTCAGGCCACAAACCTTTTTTGAAGGCAAAATAGTCGATACCCGTGGCAGCGTGGTACGCGCCTTCTCTGGCAGCTCGTTGCAATAATCGCTGCTGCCAGTCTTCTGCACCAAAATCAATTTCCTCAGAAACATCAATATCCCACCGCCGACCGACCATTAAAAACTGGTCAAATCGCCGCGCGGTACACTCAAGCGCTTCGGCGAAATCGTCCATAAGGATTATGTCGGAATTGACATACACGCATATTTCATTTGACGCCGCCGCCTGCGCCTTAACAAACAAATCGTCAAGTAAAGGCGTCCCGTACTCATTACGCCGCACGTCCGGAATATGCTTGAGCTTACATCTTTGAGCGAATTCAGCCACGCCATCGTCATCACCCAGGAAGATAATTTCAGGACGAGGTCTCAACTGCATCCAGCTTCTTATGGCGTTTCTCTGAATCGTCGCAAAGGCATCAGTAAATGGTTTGGGCATTGCGAAAATGGCCAAACCTTTAAGCTGTCGTTGCTGAGCCTGTTTTGAAATATGCCCTTGTTCTTTGGCTATGTACTTCTTGATATTCGCTCTCCTCTCACAACAAGCACCTAATTCCCCTTCTGCCGAGCCTTTCTTGATATATTGCTGCGATAAGCCCCAATAGTCATCCTGCCTCTACGAATCCTGCTTAACTCTCTGAATACCTCGTCCCTATGGTTGCTGAGAGTCAGTCTCAGATCCCTGTACAATCCTGCCAAACGTTCACGTTGCTCCTCAAACCCAGCCCGTTCAAGAATCCCTGTCTGTCCTATTTCTCTCGCAATTGCCCCTGCCTGCTCGCCCAGAGTTTCAACCTCGCCCAGCTTGCCCTGCCGAGCCAGCTCTATCTGCCCTTCCAACAGCCTTTGCAGCTCGCTCAACAGCCATATCTTCCTGTCTGTGCCCATAGGGCCTAACCCCCTGCCTGCCTCTGCCCGGCCAGACTATGTTCCACTTCTTCCAACAGATTAGCCGCATCACTGTTGCCCGGATCCAAAGCCAAGATGTCCCCAAGAAGTGTCCCGGCCTGCTCAAGACGGCCATCCTTGACATACAGCGCTGCCAAAGAAAACATGACGGAAATATCTCCCGGGTGCATATCCAGATACACCTCAAGATAGTGAATGACTTTGCCGAACGAACCCATCTGGCAGGAAGTCTGAAACAAACCCAAGAGAGCTGTCAGATTATCCGTATCCAGCTCCAGGCATTTCAGATACATATCAAACGCCTGCTTGTAATCGCCCCTCTCCTGGGCGACCATCGCCTGGCCCGCGTAGCCCTTGGCGCAATTGACATCCAGCCGACAGGCAACACGAAAAGCTATCTCCGCATCCTCAAGAAGCTCCTTCTGCAACGCCACTACTCCAAGCCCAACGTAAGGACCCGCCTCGTCGGGCCCCAGCGAAGCCGCTTTTTCGTAGCACTTCTGTGCCTGCTCGTAGCTGCCTACCGACGCATAACAGTCGCCGAGCTCCTGCAGCACTTCGTAACGCTGGGTCGTATTCTCATGCTCAGCAATATCGCCTTGTGTTATGTCCATACTAATTCTTTTCCTTTAAGTATTTGCTCTGCCTCTTCGAGACGCATTATTGCCAAGTCGAAATCTTTCTTCTCTCTGTGCAGTTTCGCCTCTAACAAGAGCGTATCCACAGTCGGTCTTTTTTCATTGACCTCACGCGCCAGCTCCACAGCCTTGCCAAACTCGCCGGCCCTGAAGAACGCCTCCGCGGCCTGGGATTTCATCCACACCTTGTTTCCATACCGCTCAACGAGGTGCTGGTATATTTGGGCCGCTCTTGACCAATTCCCATCTTTTTCCGCCTGCCCGGCCTGACAAAGCAATTGGTCAAACTGAAAGGGAATCTCGTCCGGCAAAACTCGCCTCACCGCAACCCCGTCCGCAATTAGCGACTCCCGAACCGACATATTCGCAAACCTCTCACGAGCATGCCGCAGGTCATCCGTTCTCAGTACCACCGCCCATAGCTTATCTGTCGAGCCTTCTAACTCAAACCCTTCGCCGTCAATCGGACTGTTAATAAGAGCATAGAGCGAGTCTTCCAGCCAGAATTCCCTGATTGGAAATCCGCTCGGCACTACTGCGGTATATTCGCCCCGGCATCTTGCCAAAGCCGCAGTTGCACGCCCGGCCTCGGACGCCGAAGGATCCACTGATAAAGTGACTATGTTGGGCATGTCCGTATCCAACCTCCCCAAATCAGTCTGAGAGAGCGGCAAATAGACTTCGTACGGATAGAACGTATGACGCCAGATTGAAGCAAGCCTCCTCCCTGCCTGCCGGTCTAATTGCTCCGTAACGAAAATGATCGAGACATCCTTAATTTGGGGCCAGGGCTTGGCCGGTCTCGTCGTTCGTATCGTCATTACGTTTCGCAAGTAGTCGTTTTCGTCCTTGCGACGCCGGACCGATACCCTGTCCGATTCACCAACAGGACTGTAATATTCACCCGTAATCTCATGAATATGATAAAAGTCTGAGAAAAAGCACAGCTTACGGGTTAGCTCCCAGTCTATCAGCACGTTGAGCTCCTTGTTATGGGGCCCGATCTTCTCAAGCAAATCGCGCCGATGCATCAAACTTACGTGCAGAGCGTGATTGAAATAGAGCATAACGAATCGATCGAAGTCTCTGCTGACCTCGACCACCTTGCTTAGAACCTCTCTACTTCCGTCCGGCTCAATCCGGCAGTACGTCCTGTACAAATCGCTGTACGCAACCTCGCAGTCCGTCTCATTCTCCAGCGCATTGACCAGCGTGCCAACGTGATGGCTGTAGTACAAATCGTCATCACCAAGGTAGCAGACATATTTGCCCCTAACCTGCGCCAGGGCCTCATTCAGCGTAAACGGTATCCCCCGATTCTCCTGCCTGTTGATGAAGATGATCCTCGGATCATCGAACGACCCGACAACGTCGCTCACTTGTTCTCCGCCGTCTCTTATCACGAATATTTCGAGGTTACTGTAATCCTGGCGCACGACACTGGCCAAGGCCGTACGCAAATACCTCGGCCTGTTGTACGTCGGTACAAGCACGCTGACAAGCGGCCCCGTCTTTGCACTAAAATCCTCGACTACCATAACTCTTGATCATTCCGATTCGTCGCTCGTCTCTCGTGATTCGTTGCTCGAAATACAAGCTACGAGCGACCGGCGACGAGCGACGACTGCCATAGCTCCGTATCTATCTGAGCCTCTAAGCCCGCGAAAATTTCGTTTATTCCGCTCAACTGATTCCTCAGCGAATACTTCTCTTCGACCAATCTGCGATACCTTCGAGGCTCGTATGTATCGCAAAGAATCTGCTCACAGAATTCCTCGGCAATATTGAACAGGAATTCCGATGGGAAAATCTGCTCCGCTCCCAGGAAATTATGAATCACGGGCTTGAGCCCACAGGCCATCGACTCCAGAATCCCTACAGGGTGCCCTTCGCAGATGGACGTTGAGACTATGTAATGCTTGTCCCCGAGCCAGTAGTTCACATCTGCCTGCCAGCCGTCAAAGAACACTACAGCAGCCAGGCCAAGGGCCCCAACCATGTGCCTTAGATATTGTTCGAGGACCCGGTCCGTAAAGGCGCCGCCAAAGAACAAGCGATACTCAGGGTCAATGTAGTGCAGCTTCTGCATACACTGAAGCACAAACGCCGGGTTCTTTACCAGCCTCAGATTGCCCAAAAAAGCAATGTTCTTGCCTCGCCGCCGGTCAACGAACGCAAATTTGCGGAGATTCACCCCATTTGGAACGGCAACGATCGAAGTTTGATTTCCTATATCGTGAACCTGGCTCTTGAGCGTCTCTAAAGTAATAGCGTTGCCAACCGTTACCAGAACGTCAATGTTGCCCCAATTGACCTGTCGGGGCCACTGCTCGTAGGCCTCATAGCGATGCAGCCTGATTATGTTCTTGCAGACTTTGGGTTTATTTGAGGCGGAAACCGCGAGATTCGTGCACCACTCGAACCACGAAATATCACTCCACTGCATCAATTCATAGAGCTCCTCCTCCGTCCGGCCCTCAAAAACCCGCACCTCAAAACGCCGCTCGATAAACTCGACGATTTCGTTGAGAAACGTCATTCCGTCGCCACCACAAAAGAAGGCTATCTTGGGCCTCTTGGAACGAATCACTTCAACCATAGGCGTAAGAACATTCTGCTCCGGTGAGATTTGAAGCGAGCGAAGCAGCATCTCAATCGCATTTGCCTTGTCGTTACAGTTCAGGAACACCTCGGCAGTTCTGTTCAGCACCTCCGAATTCAATATCCCCATCCGATCCATATCGTCAAAAAGCTCCGCGGCTTGGCTTGCTTTACCAACGGCGATATATGCCTCGGACAAATTCCAGAGTATCTCACCGCTATCCGGCTTCAGACTTAGGCCCTTAATGAAATGATCGATGGCCTCATCCGAACGGCCCAGGCAGTGAAGTATGGCCCCTGCGTCGTTCAGCGCCTCGGCGTCTTCGGGTGCCGTCCGAAGATACGCCTGAATATGCTCAAGAGCTTCCTGATGCCTGCCCGCTTCGGCCAGATCCAGGCCCTTCCCGTAGTGATCCGAATTAGTCTGGTTTGTCATACGTTTTACTCCCAACTTAATTCACAGTCCACGCCATATCGGCACCGCCCAACAGACCTAATGCACATTCAGTATCTATTACACAAATCCCGTGCCATCGGCCCGTATCCCCATTTATTCACGATTACAACGCGCCGGAAGATTGGATGTGTATAAATATCAAACACTTATGTCTCCAAACCGTCATCTTTCAATCCCTCCCTCTCAATCACAATTTCGGCGGCGCAGCCCGCACACTTAGCCCATCAATACCTACCTGATGAAATCCAGAAGCGACATCGACATAAGCCTCCCGGCCACCGACAGCGACATTTGATACAGAACCTCTCGACGGGAAATGTCGATGGCAATCTGGGCAATGTCGGCCTCCTGCAGCATCGTCGTCTCATCTTCGGTGCCAAATTTTATGTTCTCGACAGTACCTTTAAGATCTTCAAGGAATCCCATTCTTGACCCCATCGAAACGGATTTCTCCGCCAGATAGCTTCTTATCTCTTCTAATGACTCAATAGAATTATTTCGCAGCTCCTGAAGCTGAGCATCCAAAAGCCCCCTCTCATTGCTCAATATGTCTCGGATGTTGATAAGCGTGTTAAATACATCGTAGGTCCCCGGTACGCGAACCATATCGACTCCCGTGCTTATCTCCCTGGCGTCAACATACAAGACTTGCCCGGTCCTCGAATCGGTTAGGGCCAGGTTCTTGTCGTCATCCGTACCATCGGGACTGAAAGTGGTCAGGCCGTCATCAATAGAGAGTTCATATTTTTCGCTGGTCTCGTTGTAAGTTACTGTCAACCACACGTCTCCTCTGACGCTTGAAGTCCCTGTGCCGGCTTTGGCGCCGGTATCGCCTAAAAAGACAGGCGTACTCCGGCTGTTCGAGCGAAAAATCCCCTCTCCAACGTAAAAGGCCGATGACTGCACACCTGCAGCTACTTCGATCTCTCGATTCTCGAAACTGCCCTGGTAGGTTACGCTGGTGATCTCGCCATTGGTGCGCGTCACCGCGTAGGGCGCTGAGCCTGTATCGCCTCCCCCAAAGAGGTGTTCATTCAAATGCCTCGTATTTGCCAGCGATACCATCTGCTCTAATGTGCTGTTGATCACCTCAGCGATTCTCTCTCGCCCCCCCTGCCCGTAAACGCCGCTGACAATCTGAGTCAGGAGTACCTTTGTATCTGTGAAGGCCGATATCATGTCCTCAACAATGACCAGAGAGATCTCCAGCGTACCGACGGCCTGAGAGATATTATTCATATAACCCTTCAGCACCCTCTCCTGAGAATTCAGCCCCAGGACCCGATAGGCGGCAGAAGGATCATCGGATGCGCGATTGATCCGCGAGCCCGTGGACGCCTGCTCCTGCAGGCGGAATAGCGCCTCAGTATGAAGATGCAGAGCAAAGCTGACATCGTTGTAGATGTTATTCAGTGTTCCACTCATTCGGACCTCGCGGACAAATTATACTTTTCATATTACCTCCATAAGGCTCACCATGGATGACTGAACGATGGCGATATACTTGGCCATTGCCTGGAACATTTGCTCGAAAACCAACAGCTCGGCCGCCTCTTCGTTGATGTCAACACCGCTTATATCGCTCCGCCGGTCACCAAGATTCTGAACCATCTGTTCGATGTTATCCTGGCGCACTTGTCTTGTTGAAATCTTTTGTCCTACGCTCGTTACTACCCTCCGATAGAAATCCCCGCACGTCAGGGAGCTCAGACTGCTTATAGTCTGGTCTTTCACCGCCGCCATCCGCAAGGCATTCGTGTTGTCGGTCATATCGCCGCCGAGGGCCGCCGCCACCCGACCGGGCGCCGCCGATACAGCCGAACAGACCGCCATATCATCGGCACTGCTGCCGGAGAAAAACGTGTTTATCCCAACCGCTGCCAACACCCCGGAAGTGTCGGTATTGCCAAATGCTTCCACCTGAAAACTGTCGTCTGCAACTAAATTGCCTGTGGTAAGGACGATTTTGATCCCGTTGCCAATATCAAGCTTGTCACCCGCCGCGTAACCCGATCCGACATTAAGAGTGGCAACAGTATTATCGCCACTGTCGGTCACAACAAGCTGCAACGTATCGTTACCCACTGGACCTGTGCCGGAGACGGTGAACGTAAAAGTATCTTTCGACGTACCCGTATAGATGCCTGATACAGATACGGTCGGCGGCGGGGTGCCGCTTAGATTCAAAGTGTCGCTCTCGGGCGAAGAAAGCACGGCAGGTGAGAAGTCGAATTTGTAGCCACCATCAGCCTGTATGTGCAGCTTTGAACTGACAATTGATGCACTCACACCACTAAGTGCGTCAATGGCATCCTTTAAAGTGGTCAACGTATCACCGCCCGCATCTGCATCAACAGTAACTTCTTCTCGGGTTACCACTCCCGTTAAGGTATTAGTAATTCTTATGAATATCGAGCCGTCAACCACAGACGGATCACTGTAATCAGCAAATTCTGTGTCAGCGTCCGGTACTACCCAGCCGGTTAGTTCAGTAAAGGAGCCCTCCGAACCGACCCCTTGAACGTGGTACTGATTTATCTGCTGTATTATCGCCTTTGCCAAAGAGTCCAGATCCGTGTGAACATCCGACACAAGCTCGTTCTTTAGCGATAGTAAGCCGCCGATCTTTCCCCCGGCAATATCAGTATGGTAAGTCGCCGCACCGGCAACCGAAATGCCCAATTTAGCACTCTCATCCAGCCCCACCTCAAGCTCCAGAGTAGAAGCACCCATCACAACCGGTATTCCCGCAACGTTCACATCAACCACACCGTACGGCCTGCTCTGCGTCTCCAGACCAATCAGCTCGGCTAAGTCGCCTATCAGCCTATCCCTTTGGTCGCAAAGGTTGTTGGCCGAACCGCCCCCTATTTCCGCTGCCTGGATACTCTCGTTGAGCCCTGCAATCTGGCTTGTAAGTGCGTTGATGGAGTCCACTACGTTTTCCGTCTCCAGTCTGAGCTGCGTTTCCAGTGTGCTCAGAAATTCGCCCAGCGTCCTGAATTGGCCGGCCATCGCCTCCGCATCGCTCACCGCCTGGTTTTGCCGAATGGCATCTCTGGGATGAGCACTCAGATCCTGCAAGGCAGTGAAAAATCTGTCTATCGCCTCGTTCAACCCACCATCCTCTCCTGAAAGCTCTCCCAATGCGCTTTCAATGGTTCGCAGCGTGACAAGCTCACGATCAACGTGCCCCAATAAACAGTCCTGCCGAAGAATCTCCTTCTCCAGAAGACCGTCTATCAACCTGGTGACGCTCTCAACCTCGACGCCCCTTCCAAACAGCACCGAGCCTTCCCGTACCGGCAAAGAAGGGCTCAGCTCTATCCTTTCGCGGTGGTAGCCTTCAGTAGCCGCATTGGCAATATTGTTGCCTATCACCTCAAGCGCCTTCTTGGCTGCATAAAGACCACTAATACCTATGGAGTAATCCGGCATTTGTTATCCCTGCTCAGGCACCAACCTGTTAGAACTGCAAACTGACAAAAATTGTATCCGTTTGATGTTTGGTAGCCCCATCGGGACTATACGTAACGGCTCCCGTCCTTCCCAGCTCAAGAACGCTTCTAAGAAGGGCACTGTTGAACCTGGCGCAATCCGATAGAAGCATCGTTGTCTTCAAATGCTCCCTCTTGAGTTTTTCGGTCAACGACCTCAATTCTGCCTTTCTCTGCGCCACCTGAACTTGCTTCTCGCCCGGAAGCATCGCCTCAAGCCGCGAGAGCGTCATCTCGGCAACGCTGCAACCTGAAGCAGCAGCCAACTCTTCTCGTAACGACTGCCGTTTCGATCCATTGGCGCAGCAACTATCCGATTCGTCCCCAATAGTCTCAAGCAGTCTGCCCAAAGCCGCTTCGTCCCGTTTAATAACCAAGCTGCGCAGCTCATCAAGCCGAGACAAGCTTTCCCGCACGTGCCGGATGTCCTCATCGAGAACTGCCAGCAGCTCGTCAACTTTGTCTATCGTTCCAACTATCGTAGATTCCATAGACTGCTACCCAGCCGCCTCCACCTTGTTATCCGCCTGGCCTGAACTGTTAAGAGACTGGCATATATCCTTCCACATTCCAAAGCCGCCGTTGTTCGCAATGTCCCTCGCTAAGTACAGCCAGAATATTCCTCGCACCTGCTTGGACACCCCGTCTTTCTCCAATCCCCAATCCCCGATAGTGTTTTTCATCGCGTCCAAAAGCTTAGCGATAAGAACCGACTCAAAATCCTTGGCCGCCTGTATCTTCTTCGCTTCCGAAGCGCCGGCGATCTTATCCGGCTCTTTCAACGTAGCCGGCAGCGGAACGGCTTCGGTTAATAGCAATTTGGCGGCGCTCTCCATAAATCTACTCCTACATTATCTCCAGCCTGGCCTGAAGGGCGCCGGCCTTACGCAAGGCATTGAATATCGCTATCAAGTCTCCCGGAGTCGCTCCTATCGCATTAAGCGCCTTGGCCAAATCCGACACTGTTACCACTCGCGGCACCGGAACCAGATAACCCTCCTTCTCTTCCACGCCTATTAGCGTTTCAGGTACTTTCTCCGTTGTCGCGCCCTCGGAGAAAGGCGCGGTTGGCTGAGAGACTATTTCCGTCTCTTTGATCTTGACAACCAGACCGCCCTGCGAAACCGCCACTTCGGATATGCCCACCTTCTCTCCAACCACAATCGTCCCCGTGCGCTCGTTGATAACTACAATCGCCGGCACATCCACCTTTACGTCGGGCATCGTAACCTCGTCAATAAACCCGGCTATCCCGCTCTCATCAACCTCAGCCGGGATCTTGACCCGGATAGTCCCGGCATCAACCACCGCCGCGCTGCCCGCGTGGACCTCGCTGATGGCCCTGCTGATACGCCCGGCCGTTGAGAAATCGTTGTTTCTAAGATTAAGCGTGACAAACCTCTCCTCGCCGATGTTCTCCACAAACGTCGCTATCTCCTCCTTTTCAACGAGCGCCCCGCCCGGTATCCGCCCCACAGTCGGATGGTTCTTGGTTATGGAAGCTTGTTTGCCCGCCGCAGACCACCCGCCAATGAATACCGCACCGTGCGACTCGGCGTAAACCTGACTGTCAAGACCACGCAGCGGCGTCGGCAGCAGCATTCCACCTTGAAGGCTCTTGGCGTCACCTATCGAAGAAACGTCAACGTCAATGCGCGAGCCCTCGCGGGCGAACGGACCCAAATCAGCCGTCACCATAACAACGGCAACGTTGCCGCCCGTAAAGTCACTGGGCAAAAGCACCAGCCCGGAATTTCTGAATATGTTCGTCAGTATTTGCTGCGACGCCAGAGTCTTGTCTCCGGTATCGGCCAAACCAACAACTAATCCTATGCCCGTGAGCGGATTGCTGCGAACACCCTGGATATCAACGATATCCTTTATTCGCTCAGACCGTCCGCACTCAACCACGCTAAGTAGAATTGCAAACACAAGTATCAAACGGAATCTCATAAGCTTACTCTTTCAAAAAGACGTAACACACAACGCCAAAAATGAACCTAAAACGGCCAGAGTATGTCAAACAACCTGCCAAGCCAACCTTGCCTGTTATACGGCTCCGCAATGCCGCCGTTCTTGTTGACAATCCGGCAGTTCGCTATCTGCTCGCTCCTGACCGTGTTGTCAAATGCAATGTCGCTCGGGCGGACTATGCCGCTTACTTCAATCGTTTGTACGTCACCGGAAATGTTGCGGCTGCGCGTTCCCATTATCACAAGGTTGCTGTTGGGTAGAATGTCCACCACAACTACCGTAACGCTATCAACAAAGCTGCGCTCATCTTTGTAATCAGCCTTGCTCTTGAGCTCGTTACTCGATCCTGCCGCCATCGTAAAACCAGGCATGCTCGGCAGAACGTGGTCGATGTTAAGCTCTCCGTTAAACGTGGTAGATCTGTCGGTCTCCTTCTTGAGATCTCTCTTTGCCTTGTTATCAACCTTGCTGGCCTCTCTGATTTTGACGGTCAGAATATCACCTATCTGACGGGCCACATCATCGACATACATGCTCCTCATATTCCTGTCCCTCTTGGCCCATATTGAGTCGGCCAGAAGGCAGTTACCCTCACAGAGCAAGAAGAGTATAAGAACAAGCGCCGCGACTACTTTACTTCTCATTGTTTCTCCTTCTAAAAAATCGGTTCCACAGTTCCGTCTTCATTGACCTTGGCCAAGATTATTCGCTGCGAGTCCACGTTCCGGACCCTTATGTATTCGCCTGCCCTGCCTTCTTCTACGCTCCGTCCCATCGCCGTAACAACAAGTCCGCCCGCATCAATCCGAATGACAACGTTTTGGTTGCGCTTGACGACAATCGGCGGCTTGACCGGACCCACCATGTTCGAGCGAATCACGGTGTTCGCAGCCAGCCGACGCTTGGCAACGAAACCGTAAGGCACAGTCCAACTGGCAGGCTCGGGATAGCTCGATACCGTCTTTTCCACTTTCACGTTCTCAGGGCTGATGACCGCACCGCCCGGGATATCAACCAGTGTCACCACTCTGCGACTGTTATACTTAAAGCGGAAGCTCACCTCGCGCCTTCCAATCTCTTTGCCCCCCGCAATTACGGCAATTTGGACCCTTGCCTGATTCGGCACGGCGCTCCTGACCAGACGGGGAAGCAGCTTTATGTCCTTGCGAGCTCCCTCAAGAATCAAATCTTTCGGGCCACGTATCATCTCCGATTGGCAAATCGAGCCTGCGGGTGGATTCCTGTCAAAAAATGACCGGGCCAAATCAACGAATTCACCACCCCTGATAATTTGACCTTGTTGACGTACTCGTATCTTCTCCGCACCGGTCAGTTTCACCCTTGACGCAGGGATCCCATTACAGGCCAGCCTGCTCAACACTGCCACCCTGTCAATCGTAACCTGCTGGCCCGGCACCGAAATCCGCCCTAAGACTATCTTGCTCGCCTTCGCAACGAGAGATTCGGCGCCGTGAATTATGCCGATTTGACCCAAACTCGGTACATTACTCTCAATCGCAACTTCCCTCAGCAGGTAAATCCGCAGCAAATGATCTTTCGCTTTCTCGTCCGCTCTGCCGCCAGCCCACAGGGGGCCCGCAGAAACCAGCAAACACCCAATTATGATAATACCAATCGTTCTTCCGCTCATCATTACCTCTTTATTAGAATCTTGCTATCTGAATTGCCTTTCGGAGCATCTCATCCGCGGCCCTTATCGCACGTGAGTTTGTCTCGTAAGCCCGCTGGGCAGTTATGAGGTTTATAAGCTCGGTTATCATTTGCACATTGGACTTCTCCAGAAATCCCGGCTGAATAGAACCAATACCGCTCTCTCCCGGCGTGCCGGTTGTAGGCGTACCGCTTGCCTCGCTCTCAGCCAGGAGATTGTTGCCCTCGCTCGAAAGGCCTGATGGGTTCGGAAATCGGGCCAACTGAATATTGCCCACAACTGACTGGGTTCCGGAAGCAGTCGTAATATTCACGCCACCATCCGTGCCAATATTGACGGCAACCGCATCTGTCGGAATGGTAATAGCAGGCTCTATGAAATAGCCGCTGGTCGTAACTAACTCCCCATTGGGACCTTGTTGCAGCGCACCGTCCCGGGTGTACCTCGTGCTGCCGTCCGGCATACTCACCTGAAGAAAACCGTCACCGGTAATGGCCACATCCAAATTCCTGCCGGTATTCATAAGCTCGCCTGTGCCAAACACTTTTACCGTAGAGGCCACACGAACACCGCTGCCAACCTCCAGACCCGTGGGAGACTTAATTCCCGACGATACTTCCGTACCCGACTCCCTCATCTTGATATAGAGCAAATCCTGAAAATCAACCTGGCTCCGCTTGAAACCGTTGGTGTTGATGTTGGCAAGGTTGTTGGCAGTCACGTCCACCATCATTTGCTGGGCCGTCATGCCAGTCGCCGCAGTGGAAAACGCTCGCAACATTTTGCTGTTCTCCTTACTTTCGTTGTTTTGCAAAATTGGAGTTGGGCATATAAGAAACTAATCAGCTCATAGCCACATCTATAATGCTCTTGGAAGTGTCTCTCTTGACCGAGACAAACTGCATATTCGCTTCGTAGAGTCTCGACACCATTATCATGTCCACCAGCTCCTCAACCAACTGCACGTTGGAGGATTCCTGAAAGCCCTGTTTTACAATCAGGTTCTTCGGCGACTCCGGTTTTGCATCCGCCGGCGCCTGGAAACAATTCATGCCCGCCGCGAGAAGCTCCTTCTCGTCATCTTCTTCGAAATCCACCAGCCTGAATTTGCCGATGGACACACCGCCGCCACTTATGCTCCCATCGCTTGCAACGCCGATCTGTGAAGGTCCGACATCTGGGGGAATCGTTATAGGGCCGGATTCGCCCGCCACTATCCTGCCCGCCGAATCCACTATCTGCCCGTTCTGATCAATCCGAAACATCCCGTTGCGGGTGTAAAGCGGACCATTCGGCGTCTCTATCACAAAGAAACCCTTACCGACTAATGCAAAATCCAGCGACCGACCGGTTTTCACGGGGTTGCCTTGTGTAAAGTCAAACACCGACTCCAAATCAACCTCGCCGTTCGCTTGCGCCTGGGTCCCTACCCCCTGAGCTATGAGAGACTTTGAAAATGTGTTGCACCGCCGTTTATATCCGACCGTGCCTACATTGGCCAGATTGTGAGCAATGACATTGAACTCTCGCTGTAGCCCGCCGATGGTTGAACTTACCTGAGACACAAGATCCGACATTTCATACTCCTTGGGCAACCGAAGGCTCGCCAATACGCTCCTGCTCGCTTACCGAAACCGGGACGCCTTTATCCCCGGCGCCTGCTCTAAGCGAAGCCGCATTGGTTGCACATATCAGCTCATCGACATCCGAGTCGCTCAAGCCCGTCAATTCAACCGCTATTGAAAAACCATTTGTTACTGCTTTGATGTGTCTGACCTCGCCGATGTCTTCTACAATCTTTACTGTCATCCCTTTATCACGTGCGCTGCCGCGCATCAAATCTCCGCTATCGGCCTCATCCAAACTCAATACCACCAGGATTCTCTCTCCCTCTTTCGCCTCCAGCGCCGACTCAATCCGCAAACCGGGACCGGCCAACTCAGTGACAACCGCCGGAACAAATCGCGGCGGACACCACGCCCACCCCGAAGCATCGGGCAAATCCAGCTCCGCTCCCGCCTGCTCACCTTGGGCGGCACCGGTCTCGTCGAGCGTTCTTGTGAATGGAAACTGTGCGACAAAAGCCCGCATCCTCACTGGTACACGCAGAAAACGCCTCCGATTCACGAACCGCACGTTATCGCTGTGATTCAACACCATAGTGTCGCCGTCGTAACTAATCACACTGGTGTCAAACTCCCAGACCGACGCTCCGGAATAGTAACGAACACACCACGGCTCGCCAAAAGTAACCTTCACCGGACTCGACAACTTGATCGCCAGCTCCGTCTCATCGTTCCTTATAACTGTTGACTCAATATCGATTGAAGCACGAGCCTTTCGCCTTGTGATATAGAGTTGCTTACCTTCGGGAATCTGCCTGCTGCTCAATTCCTTCGACCTTGCCGGCGCACCGGCCAAAGACGACCGTCTCTTAACAAAACCAAGCTTCTCTCGCAGGAAAGCAATCTCCGTTTTCAACTGCTCGCTCTGTTCTGCCGTTTGCTCACCCCCAAGCCCTTCTTCGATCACTCTGGCAGCTCCCATACCAAAAGCGGAACCCATCGTGAAAACCGATTCCGCTCGCCGGAGTCCCGCCCTTTGTGCCACAATCGCCAGAAGCTGACGCTCTCGAACGCTCAGCCCTCTCTGCCTGCCAAGTTCAACGAACGATTTGCCGGTATTCTTTTTCACACGTCTCGCCCGACTAATGCTGACCCACGAGAACAGCACTACCATCATAATCAGGGCAACTACGCCTACCAGAATCATCCAGCGTTGCGGCGTCAAATCGAGCGTAAACTTGCGAGCGGACTGCCAACGCTCGATCGGCGTCAACGCCAAAAAGACATCCTCGAAAACAACTGTGATTACAGGTGACCTCGCCATAATTCACTACCTGATAAGACCGCTCAATTCTCTGAGTATGTCATTGGCGACTCTTATAGTCCTCGCATTCGCCTGGAAGCCGTTCTGAGCCTGAATCATATTGACGAACTCGCTCGCCACATCTGCGTTGGATTTCTCCAGTGACCCGCCGTGAATAGACCCGGCGCCACCGGTCATGGCCTGCGTCGCTACCGCGTCACCTGAGTTCGCCGAAGGAATAAAGTACCCGTTTCCGATACTTTCCAGACCTGATGTGTTCTGGAACAATGCTATCTGGGCGGTGGCAATGTCCTTTTTGATACCGTTGGAGAAAGCACCGATGACTACACCTTCGTTACTGACCGAGACAGTTAAAAGACTGCCTGCCTCATAGCCATCCTGCTCTCTTGCCACCGCCGTGGAGTTCCCGGCAAACTGTGTCAAGCCATTAAGTTGACCCACGCTACCCAACGACATCGCAATCGCTTGGGGACTCGACGTGTCATGCTTAAACGTCACCTTAAGTTGGGCCGTGTCGGCAATCGTGGAATTCAAGCCGCCATAAGAACCATTGCCGGCATCAAATTCTATTCCGCCTATCCGCCGATCACTCTTGCCCGATATATCAATCGCCTCGATATCGCCGGTAATTGAAGTCAGCACCATATCCCACGTATTGGCGATGTCAGTCCTGACAAATGCACCCGAAAGAACGTGCTTGCCTCCCTGAGTGTCATAAACCGTGATGTTGACGTTCTTGACCTCATCTCCGCCAACAGTGGTTATCTCGAAATAGGCCGGTACCGTCAAAGAGTCACTGCCGTCGCTGGAACCCGTATATGACAGCGCTACATCCGACTTGCTATAGCCGGAGGTCTCGTCGGTCACTACTATTTTACCGGCGCTTATACTGGCCGTTACATTACTGGCACCCAGTTGGCTCTCGATATAAGTCAGTACATCGGACATTTTTGTGGTAGCGCTGACATCCAGGCCGCTCGCGTCGGTCACCTCGGTACCGTCGGGTTGCCAACCCGTAACGTAAAGCTTGCCGTCCGTGTCAATTGTACCGAATGACCCGCTGAACTGATCGAGGGCACTAACCAGCGTCTCTGATGTCGCCGCTGTGCCGCTGCTTGTGGTAAGAGCCATGTTCGATGACAGCTTTTGTATCTGTGTCGTGTCAAATGTCGCATCGGCACTTAAATTACCGGCTATCACTACCTCTGAGGTGGCATTTGCCGCCATCGCCACATCATAGGGGACCCTCACATTGCTGTTGCCGGCAGTCTGAAAGCCGTCA
This sequence comes from uncultured Pirellulales bacterium, assembly GCA_964459805.1. Lineage (GTDB taxonomy): Bacteria > Planctomycetota > Phycisphaerae > Sedimentisphaerales > Anaerobacaceae > DAOVRL01. Next base: position 3,766 of record CAYWOD010000004.1, on the reverse strand, counting down.
TCTACGCCGACAGACCCGATACGCTGAACAAGATAACCAGTGGCAGGGTCAACGAAAGCCGAATTCGCATCAACCGCAAATGCGCCCGCACGAGTGTAGATGTTCTGTGACCCGTCGTTCAGCACAAAATAGCCTTCCCCTTCGATCGCCAGGTCCAATGGATTACCGGTACTGACGATATTGCCCTGCGTCATATCGGGGGAAATGCCGGCAATACCAACGCCGCTGCCCATCTGCTGAGGATTCGTACCGCCAACCGTGCTCGTGGGCTGTGACGCCTTCTTTACCGTCTGGCTCAGCAGCTCCGAAAACGTCATCCGGCTGGACTTGAAACCAATCGTGTTCACATTGGCAAGGTTGTTCCCGGCTACGTCCAGCATCTTCTGGTGGGCCTGAAGCCCCGTAACTCCCGATGATAGTGCACCCATTTCTGTCTCTCCTTATCTTGATCTATTCGCTTTCAGTTCTTCACCGATATAATGTCTTCCAGACCGATAGCCTGGCCGCCCGCCGTCAAAACGATCTCGCCGTCGATGTTGTTGTAAACCTGCTCGACTACCGCGCTCATAACCTCTCCGGAGTCTGACTCAGTCCCTCCCCAAAACGAAACCTCCTTACCTATCAATGACGCCCCGTACGTCCGCTGAATACCGGCAAGCACATCCGAAAAACTCGTATTCATTGACTCGAGCTGCTGCAGTTGAGAAAACTGCGCTAATTGAGAAGCCATTTCATTATTGTTCAGCGGCTCAAGAGGATTCTGATTCTTAAGCTGAGTCACCAGAAGCGTCATATAATCCATCTGGATGTCACTTGCCGTGCTTGTCCCCGATACCGGATCCATAATCTTTCTACCTCACCAAAAACCAAAAAAAGAAGTCAGTCTATTTACTTATCAACAGACGCGCTGGTGTAAGCCGCTCGCCAACCAATCAGCAACCAGCGTGCCATCTCAAAAATATCATAGACCCTGTGGTGGATAACCTCTTGCCTCTACAAAACTTAAGTGCGGCCAAGAAATTTAACAGCCCCGATAGTTCGACAATCCCCCGCGGACCGCCGGATGATTTCGCAGGATAATTCTTCCCCCACTACGGAAAATCCTGCCGCGTTGCTCTCGGCGCGGGTGATTGCTTTTTCTGCCGGTTTACTTTGACTTGCCCGGACGAAAAATCCCACAAGCCACACTCGTTGACCGGGCGTCACTAAAGCGTCCCATAAGAAAGGACACTGCCCGACTGACCAACCGCAGAATATCAATAAGTCCCATAATGCAGCCTCCGTGTTGATTAAGTGACACTGAGAAGTCCCATAAGAATTGATAGATGCTCACTGCAAATCCACCAGCGGCGGCCTGACCTTGAATCCTGCAAATTTCGCCCGATAAAGCCGGCCCATAACGCCAATATATCTCCAAACCGGACTACTCAGTGACATTACCGGCCAGTCCCATGAAAAATTAAAGTCGTCTCAACTGCTCGGACGATTAACTGGGCATATTTTTGGCGCTATTATCACACGAATACACGTTTGACGAAAAACCCGTAAAGGGTAGGATGTTTTGGCTGGGGGCCGAATGAGTTTACCCAGAACCGTCGTAGCAAGCAGGGAAACGGAAATTCACGAATTAGCCCGCCAAGTTAGTCGGCAAGTGTTTATGGCTGACAACATCGCCGAAGCCCCGGATATCATCGAGGCAAGCAAGCCCGACCTGATCCTTCTTGACACTCGCTTCGGGCCTCATATCCGCCGATTCATCCTTAGAAGCCATAAAATCTCAGACGCCCCGGTTGTAATAGTCGGGGCTGACGATGAAGACGCCAACGATATTGCGGCACTGACAAAAATAGGTGCCTATGACTACCTGCGAGGAAAAAAAGATCACCACCGCCTCAAAGAAATTGCAAATCGAATAAAGGAACGGCCAAACCACGACTCCCCGCAAGAGCTAACCGACCGTTTCTTTGCCGAAGACTTCGCCGCATCAGTCTCTATGGTCGGCCGCAGCGAAGCAATCAAACACACCCTCAAAATGACCAAGCTCGTCGCACTCAGCCGGTGCAATCCCATCTTGATAGTCGGAGAGACCGGCACCGGCAAGGAGCTGGTCGCAAAAGCAATACACATCTTGAGACATCCGCAAGAACGATTCGTTGCCGTAAATTGTGCCGCCCTGACCGCAAGCTTGCTCGAAAGTGAGCTCTTTGGCCACGTCAAAGGCGCCTTCACCGGTGCCGACCGCGAAAAAACCGGACTCTTGGAGCTCGCCGGCGACGGTGCCCTCTTCCTCGATGAAATAAGCGAAATGCCCATCGACCTCCAGGCAAAATTACTACGCATTCTTCAGGAAAACACCTTCCGAAAAGTCGGAGGGATCAAAGACATCAAATTCAACGCCACGATAATCGCATCGAGCAATCGCAACCTCCGCAAGGAAACCGATGCCAACCGCTTCCGAGCCGACCTCTATTACCGCCTCAATATCAGTCCCATAACCATCGCTCCTCTTAGATCACCCCGGCGAAGACAGGACATTCAACTTCTGGCAGAATACTTTCTTAAAACATCCACTATCTGTCCGGAAAAACAAAACAAGATAACAACCCTGACCAAACTGGCTGCCGAAGCCCTCCAGAAATACGATTGGCCCGGAAACGTCCGCGAATTGAGAAATGTAATCGAAAGAGCTATTCTTTACGAACCAACAGACAAAATCGGCCTGAGCAGCATTGTGATTGACCCCGCCGACCCCGATGAACTCTGCGACGACCCAACGACCGGTAATATCAGGAACTACTCACTTGCAAAGGCCGAGCGAGAGCTGATTTCGCGGGCCCTTCAGGAGACAGACTGGCAAAAAACACGCGCCGCCGCCCTGCTCGGTATAACCAGGGCAACTCTCTATGCAAAGCTCAAACAGTACAATATCCAGAAGGGCTCACGCATCGCAAATCAACCCGATCCGCCGCCATCGAGACCATCCGCGTTCCAGCCGGTAGCTGCCACACAGTAAAAAACCCACCTGATTTTATGGTTCAACTGCAAAAAAGTCGGTGGCCTGATAAGAAATAACACCTGTAACTCTTTTCGATTTATCGCTTCAAGGCAACAGCATCAATGGGCACAACCGCGTGGCACGGGCATCCTGCTCGTATCTTCGAAATCATCGGCAGGATGCCGATGCTACGATAGGCCCGGCCGCTTCAACGGTGCCGCCGGCTTATGAGCTTATGCTGGTGCCCGAAAAGCGATAAATCCTCTTATAATCATGCGTTAATCAACCAACTTTTTTGCAGTTGAGCCAATTTTATTTATTCGCAAATCTCTGTTCCTGTCTGAAATTCCATCGGCCCGTCTAAAATTCTGACACCTTCTTCCAGCCCCGACACCAACATTCAAAAGTCCGGAACGCCTTTTTCACGCCCCCAGGCCCCGAAATCCACACCACTTGGCGCACCCTCCCAACTCTGGCATAGATATTGCTCACCTCTTGGCATTGTTGCAGGCCCACGCTTTGCAGTTCCAGCAAAGACGGGGCCGGTGCGATGCCGGCGCTCACGTTGATTGTAAACGGCATTGCACGGCGAACCCCTTGTAGGGCGAAACTAAAAGTTATGTCAACAGAACAAGAAAACACTACTCCCGAAGAGCACCCCTCCGAAATACCAGAACACGCCGATATGCCGGAAGACATCGATATACCGGAAGACGCCGAGCTATTCGCAGACGATGTTCACGAAGAGCTCTCCGAGAGGCAGGTCTTCGT
>CAYWOD010000003.1:2911-46683 GCA_964459805.1 uncultured Pirellulales bacterium | reverse complement strand
TCATAAAGAAGATTTTCTTCAACAATATAGGCCTAACCTGCAATTTTGCAAAAGTTCAGCTGTTAATGTGTTTGAGATTTGTCCGACCAGATGAGATGGGTCATTCAGATGAAGCGATATTGATATATGCTCAAAGCCCTGGAACGCAAATGAGCACATCTATCTGCAAAACATGTTCATCGAGCATTAAACCAAAGGAGATCGAAAATGAGACTGAACATCAAAGCCTTTGCATTTACCTGTGGACTGATATGGGGCCTCGCCCTCTTCATCCTAACCTGGTGGATAATCGCCTTCGAAGGAGCAACGAGCGATGTGACTTTCATCGGAAAAATCTACAGGGGATATAGTATTACCCCCTTGGGCAGCGTTGTTGGCTTGCTCTGGGCACTCATCGACGGAACAATCGGCGGCGCAATATTTGCCTGGCTCTATAATTTCATCGCCGCCCGCACCTCTGATAAAACAGCAGCGCAACCGTAATTACGCACCACCTCAATTCGGCAGATGCCAAAGTGCAACCCGTCGTTTCGGCGGGTCGGCTGTATTCGGACGGTGTTCCAGCAAAATCTTCCCGGTACCCGGGCTTGGCTGCCGTCAAATCATGGCGCCTCAAATAAAGAAAAGCCATACTTGACTAACCAGCCCTGTTTGGCTATCCTGATGATGGACTTTTAACCTATAGCATGGAGTTTTCCCTGTCCTTGCTCTGTCAGATACGATTTTAGAGAGATTCGGTAATGCTCAAGAGAACACATAACTGCGGTCAGCTTCGTCTCGACGATGCCGGCCGGAAGGTAGCCTTAGCCGGATGGGTCCATTCCTATCGCGACCACGGCAACCTCGTATTCATCGACCTGCGAGACAGAGAGGGCCTGACCCAACTGGTCTTCGACCCTGAAACTCAGCCTCAAGCCCACAAGCTGGCCAGAACGATCCGCCACGAATGGGTTATTGCAGCCCAGGGTATGGTCCAGCCCAGAACCGAAGGAATGAAAAATCCAAAGCTGCCGACCGGCGAAATCGAGGTCCTCATCCACCAACTGCAAATCCTCAACGTAGCAAAAACGCCGCCTTTTGAAATAGGCACCGCCGAAAAAACCGGCGAAGAGCTTCGCCTGACCAGCCGATATCTTGACCTGCGCAGGCCTGAAATGCAGAGCAGCTTGCACACGCGCCACCGAGTTACCACCGTCGTGCGGAACTACTTCGACAAGTTGGGCTTCTGGGAGATCGAAACGCCAATGCTGGCCAAGAGCACCCCCGAAGGCGCCAGAGATTTCCTCGTGCCCAGCAGACTGCATCAAAACTGCTTTTACGCATTGCCCCAGTCGCCGCAGCTCTTCAAGCAAATCCTGATGGTCAGCGGCGTTGACAAATACTTCCAGATAGTACGCTGCTTCCGCGATGAAGACCCGCGGGCCGACAGACAGGCCGAGTTCACGCAAATCGACGTCGAGATGAGCTTCGTCGATAGCAATGACGTCATCGGCGTTCACGAGAACATGCTGGCCCGAGTCTGGAAGCAAATACTCGGAATAGACGTCCAGGTCCCTATGCGCCGATTAACGTACAAACAGGCAATGGACGATTACGGCATCGACAGACCCGACTTGCGCTTCGAAATGAAGCTAAAGGACATCTCAGATATCGCAAAGCAGAGCACATTCAAGGTCTTTACATCGACTATCGAAAATGGCGGAATCGTCAAGGGCCTCTGCGCACCGGCGGGCGACAAGTACTCCAGAAGCGATATCGAAAAGACGCTCACAAATTTCGTGGCCGATTACGACGCCAAGGGCCTTGCCTGGTTCAAGGTAAAACAGGAAAACGACACCACCACTCTTATTGGAGGACTGGCCAAGTTTTTCAGCCCCGAATTGCAGCAGCAGCTATTGCAGCGATGCGACGCAAAAAACGGCGACCTGCTTTTGTTCATTGCCGACAGCGAAGCAGCCGCCAACAAAGCCTTGGCCCCGCTGAGGTGCAAAATCGCCCGCGACCTCAAGCTCTATGACAAGGATAGCTTCGAGTTCGTATGGATAGTGGACTTCCCGCTGTTCGAGTGGAATGAGGATGAAAAACGCTACGATTCGCTCCACCACCCCTTCACTTCCCCCGTTGAAGAGGACTTGGGCAAGCTCGATACCGACCCCGCCAACATTCGCTCCCAGGCCTACGATATCGTCGTCAACGGCTCGGAGATCGGCGGAGGCAGTATTCGTATCCACGACCCGAAAGTTCAGGCGAAAGTTTTCGACCTGCTCAATATATCCAAGGCCCAGGCACAGCAGCGGTTCGGCTTCTTCCTCAAGGCCCTCGAATACGGCGCTCCCCCGCATGGCGGAATAGCCTTCGGCCTCGACAGACTCGTTATGCTCCTGGCTGGCACGGACAATATCAGAGACGTCATCGCCTTTCCCAAGACCCAGCGAGGTCAGTGCCTCTTGACCGATGCACCCAGCGAAGTGGACCAAAAGCAGCTCGATGAGCTGAACCTGCGAGTACAAAGACACTCGCATATTATCCAAGAAAAAGCAGACGAACAGAATTGAAAAACACCAAATCAGACAATGTTTGGCGTTTAGCTTATGGCCTTTTGCTTCGTCTGCGCGACATAAGATACTCGGTGCTAAACACAAGCTTATGCGGCTTAATTTGAACAAAATTTGGAAAACCTTGGAGTTCCTTCGGTTGTGGCCTCTGTCACTGGCGGAGAAATGCAGGCTTGCCTTCGGTGCAGCCGTCATCTTCATCTTGGCCCTTGCTCTGCTCTTGCCCTACATCTGGATGGGCCAGCTCACGAAAAAAGGCCTGCTTGACGCCAATAAGGCAAAAGCCGAAACGCTGTTGCTGCGTGTGCACTTCCGACTGAAAGATTCACCCGAGGCCGCACTGCCGGCGCTAAGCAATACCGGAGCGGTGGCGGATGTGAACAGCTCTGAAATACGCTGGGTTTACTTTGCAAAAGACAACGAAGAACTCCCGCAGCAGTTCACCAACGAACAAAAACAGACCATTGAATCCTTAAAGGCCGAGGAGACCAGAGACGACGACATCACGCTAACCAAACAGCACGGCATCCTCCAGAGTAATTACGTGCGAGTCTTCAGGGCAACAGACGGCTGCATAACCTGCCACTATCCGCAGGGCTCCGCCACCGCATTTTCGCTCAATGAGCCCGTAGGGGCGGTACTGATCCAGTCCCGCGGCGGCGGCGGCGAAATCAGCAAGACGGTCGTTCTAAACCGCATCTGGATTGGCATTTCATGGCTGATCGGGGGCACTGGCGCCATCGTTGCCTTCTATTGGATAACACAGCGGGTTATCCTCCGGCCCATCCGCCAGCTCCGCGCACTTGCAAACAACGTCGCTGAGGGCAACCTCGACATAAGAAGCTCGATAGCAACCCGGGATGAATATGAAAAGCTCGCCACCGCTTTCAACCACATGCTCGACGGACTCCAGGCAGCCCAGGAAAAACTCAGACAGGCAAACAAACAGCTCGACGCCAAAATCATCGAGCTTTCCGAACGCAACATCGATCTGTTCAAGGCCAACAAGGTAAAGAGCGAATTCCTCGCCAACATCTCCCACGAGTTCAGAACGCCTCTCAATGCCATAATGGGCTTCGCCCAGGTCCTGCGGGATAAGCCTAAAGTCTTAAAAACCGACAAGGGTAAAAAATACGCCGAGAACATTATCACCAGCGGAAACAGACTCTTAAATATGATTAACGACCTGCTGGACCTGGCAAAGACACAGGCCGGAAGAATGGAGCTCCACATCGAAGAAACCTCCGCGACAAAACTGTGCGAAGGCCTGGTCGCCTCATTCTCACTGTTGACAAAGAAAAAGAAAATCAAGATCGAACACACCATCGACCCCAACATCCCAATCCTCACCACCGACGCGGGCAAGGTCCAGCAGATACTCTATAATTTCCTCAGCAACGCAGTAAAGTTCACGCCTGCTCGCGGCAGAATCGAAGTCCAGGCCAATATGCTCGACGAAAAGACCGTCCGCTTTGCCGTAAGCGATACAGGCTGCGGCATCGCAGAAGACGACAAGGAAAAAATCTTCGACAAATTCAGCCAGGCCGACGGCTCTATAACCCGCGAATCCACAGGCAGCGGCCTGGGACTGACCATCAGCAAGGAGCTGGCAGCTATGCTCGCAGGAGATATCGGCCTCGATAGCGAGCCCGACGTCGGCTCAACATTCTGGCTCGACATCCCCGTCACGCTCAGCCCCGAACAGACCAAAACCAAAATTAGAACTTGAGCGGCACAACAATTGCCCGCCCAGCCCTTTCGCATTACACCATAAAGACATAAGAACCAATCATTCGCCGCTCCTGAGTCAAGACAAACGCATCTTCTTCGCCATAGTCATCACCAAATTTCCCCTCTGAAGGCCCTTCAATACAATCGCGAGGTTGCAGGAACAGAGAGCCTTGCTCTTGCTGACCGATAGTGATATTCTGTACAGGTTAAGAAAGTCTATCACAGAGGTATTAGTATGAGAAAAAAGCTACTCCTGCTCACCCTGATGTCCTCCATTCCACTTTGCCCTCCAGCCATTGCTGAGCAACCGCAGCCACCGGCAGAGCCGCAGCAGAAGGTTGAACAGCCTGCGGTGGATCAAAACAAATTAAATCTAGCGCTTCTGAGTTCAATTATGATGGGCGATGCAAAGAAAGTAGAGGAGCTAGTGTCCCAGGGCGCTGATTGTAACGTTAACTACCGCGGGCTTATTCCCTTACATCTTGCCATACAAAGGGGACATAAAGATATTGCTATCTTCTTGATCAAGCATGGCGCATTAGTCAATCTTAAAGACAATAAGGGCCGTACGCCACTATCTTACATTATAGAAGCCAAGTCTGACGAATTGTCAGAGTACTCTGATATAACTCAGCTTCTGTTGGATAACGGTGCTGATGTTGTTGCAGCGGACAAACAGGGATTGACTCTAGCGCATAAAGCTGCAGCAAAAGGGGAGAAAGACATTATCTTATTGCTGCTTAAACACGGTGCATCTGTTGATTCCAAAGATAATAACGGACGCACTCTGTTGCATTTTGCTGCCGGGGTATCTTTACCTGGTATGGTGAGCCGTAGCAATCCTGATGTTGTCCAGCTTTTATTAGGTAAGGGCATCAATGTTGATGAAGTAGATAGCCAGTTAGAAAAGCTACTTTCGACTGATATTGATGTTAACGTACAGGATGCGTATGGGATGGCCCCTCTGCATATTGCCGTTTCGGAGGGTCATAGAAATATCGCCGAACTTTTAATTGTACAGGGGGCCCGTCTTGACATTAAAGATAATGCCGGGCGTGCACCAATACACTATGCTGCCGAAGCAGTCTATATGGTAGGCGACCCTCAGGAATGGTCTATAGACATGGTTCGACTTCTTATGGATGCCGGTGCCGATATTAATGTCAAAGACGATATTGGTTGGACGCCTTTGCATTATGCAGCGTATACTTGCAAGAAATATTTAGTTGAAGTTCTTATGGAGAGGGGGGCTGATGTTGATATTGTTGATAATCGTGGCCGCACGCCCTCTGTAGTAATGCAAGAAAGACTTATGCATCTTGAAACATTAAGGGGTTCTCAATTCGAATCGACCATATCACAAGATTATATAAAGGCACCCAGGGAGATTTCAAGATTATTGTATAAAAATGGTTGTATTTATGTGGTGGCACCTAATGGAAAGGATGCTAATGCAGGGACAAACGAGAGTCCCTTGAGAACTATAGCTGCTGCAATAGAAGTAGTGAAGCCAGGCGATGTCATTTTGGTTCGCGGGGGAACCTACGTATGTCCATACACGATTCATATTGATAAATCAGGCGAACAAGGCAATCCTATTCGTCTCGCGGCTTATCCTGGAGAAGTTGTTGTTCTTGATTTTGCCGAAGCAAAAGGAGACTCAGTATTTATTTCAGGAGCATATTGGCATATTAAAGGATTAGCCATTACCCGTGCCACGCGTCCGATGATGATACATGGCAGCGGGGCACACCATAACATATTGGAACAAGTGAGAGCCTTTGGTAATCAATATGCAGGAATCTTTCTTACTACGGATGGTCCGGCACATAATGTTATTTTAAACTGTGATTCCTATAGGAATTTTGACCCTCAGAAGAATGGCCAGAACGCTGATGGGTTTGCCGTTTGTTGGAATGTTGGGCAGGGCAATGTCTTGATAGGCAACAGAGCTTGGGAGAATTCGGACGATGGATTTGATTTATGGTTTGCAAATAATAGTGTGTGTATTGAAAGATGCTATGCCTGGAGAAACGGTGAAAACATTTGGAAACATCCTTTTTTTACAGGAAATGGTAATGCCTTTAAGCTTGGCACGGGAGAAGGAAGGCATGTTCTTATTGGTTGTCTGGCATGGGGGCATAGCCTAACGGGTGCTTCATTGAATAATAATACTAGTGGAGTAACTCTTCGTAATTGTACTTTCTGGGACAATGATACAAATTATTTCCTTGAATGGAGTGGGTGGAAGAAGCAAGCAAGAGAGGGTTGTGTCTTCAGCAATAATATTTCATACAATGGACATAAGAAAGATACAATTAATCCAAAAGCTCAAAGTCAACATAACAACTGGGATGCGAGCCTTGGCCTTACATTGACCGACGATGATTTTGTAAGCCTTGATGACAGTATGATGTCAGCGCCGCGGAATCCCGACGGCAGTATCCCCCAGAATGACTTCCTTAAGCTTGCACCGCACAGTGCGGCAATCGATAAAGGCGCTGATATTGGCATGTCGTTTGTGGGCGCAAAGCCTGATTTGGGTGCCTTTGAATATGATCCCAATAAGCCTAGCCAGGGCTATGTGAAGATGCTGCACCAGGCGGTGCGTGATCATGACACAAAGAAAATCGATGAACTGCTCACTGCAGGTGAGGGCATCAATGATAAAGATTGGCTGGGGTATACACCACTGCATTGGGCTGTGTATTATGGTTATTCTGATTTAGTTGAACTCCTTATCGCCAAAGGAGCTGATCCGGATATCCAGAGCGATACGGGAAGATTCGCCTTAGAGATAGCAGCAGCCATGGACTATGAGGGCTTGGCGGACCTATTGAAGAAACACACAGCAAAGAAATGATTTCCAATGGGATAGGACCTATTCCTGTGTGCCCCGAATGAGTAGCGGCGCCCCCATAGTTCCCATCACTTAACGGGCCCAAACTTCTTCTTCCGCAAAAGCACGGCGGGTTTTCTTGGACAGGTATCGCCCCCGGTGTTAGAGTGTCTTCAAACAAATCACTATCAATCTGTAAGGAGACAATTATGCGTCTGCTATCCATTTATTGCCTCATCCTGATTTGCTTCAACGTCGCAATCCCCGCGGCCTGCGCCGACGAAACCCATCCGTTTTCTGTTCACGATATGCTCGCGATGGATCGCATCTCCGACCCGCAGGTCTCGCCCGACGGCCAACAGATTGTGTTCGTCCTGCGAAAGACCGACCTCGAACCCGACAAGGGCCGAACCGACCTCTGGCTCGTCCGCGCCGGCGGGACGGACCTTCGCCGTTTGACCTCCCACACCGCCGGCGACTCCAGCCCCTGCTGGGCCCCCGACGCCAAATCGATCTACTTTTTGTCCAGCCGATCGGACTCATCGCAAGTCTGGCGCATTCGCATTGACGGCGGCGAAGCCGAACAGATTACAGACCAACCTCTCGATGTAGCGAACCTCCTCGTCTCGCCAGACGGAAGGCACATAGCATTCACGATGGAAGTCTTCCCCGGCTCCAGCCCAACCCAAACGAAGGAAAAACTCGACGAAATCGAGCAGAGAAAAACAAGCGGCCGAATCTACGACCGAATATTCATTCGCCACTGGGATACCTGGAAAGATGGCCGACGCTCACATCTGTTTGTGATGCCCGCAACTGGAGATGAACCTGTCGATGTAATGCTCGCTATGGATGCCGACACCCCGTCCAAACCCTTCGGCGGCCCGGAGGAAATCACGTTCACTCCCGACGGCAGGGCGGTTATCTTCTCCGCCCGCGATGTAGGCCGCGAAGAGCCTTGGTCAACCGACTTCGACCTTTACCTGGCCCCCATCGACGGTTCCAAACCGCCCAAATCCCTCACCGAGAAAAACAAAGCCTGGGATACTAATCCGCTCTTCTCACCTGACGGCAAGACCCTGGCCTACCTCGCTATGGCCAGGCCAGGCTACGAGTCCGACCGCTTACGAATCGTCCTGCGCGCCTGGCCCAGCGGCGAGCAGCGCCCTCTAACCGAGAACTGGGACCGCAGCCCTTCGTCGTTCTGCTTTTCGCCCGACGGAAAAAAGATTTATGCTACCGCAACCAATACGGGCCAAAGATCCCTGTTCGCCGTCAACGTCAAAACAGGCGCTGTCCAAACCGTTGTCAAAGAAGGCTCCATCGGTTCGCCCGGCGCCGCGGCAGATAGAATTATCTACGGCTCAAACAACCTGCGCTCACCGACAGAACTCTATTCGGTCAATCCCGATGGTAGTGACATCCGAAAAATCACTAACATCAACGCAGAGAAAATCGCCGCTGCCCGCATGGGCGAATATGAGCAGTTCACCTTTAGAGGATGGAACGATGAAACGGTCTATTGCTACGTAGTCAAGCCGGTTAATTTCAATCCGCGCAAGAAGTACCCGGTGGCCTTTTTGATTCACGGAGGTCCGCAGGGCTCTTTCGGCAATTCCTTTCACTACCGCTGGAATCCGCAGGCCTACGCAGGAGCAGGCTACGCCGCCGTAATGGTCGATTTCCACGGCTCAACCGGATACGGACAGGCCTTCACCGATTCTATCCGAGGCGACTGGGCAGGTAAACCCCTCGAGGACTTGCAGAAAGGTCTGGCCGCCGCTCTGAAACGCTATCCGTGGATGGATGGCGACAGGGTAGGGGCCTTGGGTGCCTCTTTCGGCGGTTATATGATCAACTGGATCGCCGGCAATTGGCCCGAGCGATTCCGTTGCCTCATCAACCACGACGGCAACCTCGACGAGCGTATGGCCTACTTCGACACCGAAGAGCTCTGGTTCCCCGAGTGGGACCACCTCGGCACGCCCTGGGACAACCCGCCCGGCTACGAAAAGCACAACCCCGTAAACCACGTCAAGAATTGGAAAACACCAATGCTCGTCATCCACGGAGCATTGGACTACCGAGTCGTCGACACCCAGGGCCTGGCCACCTTTAACGCCCTCCAGCGCCTCGGCATTCCCAGCAAACTGCTCTACTTCCCGGATGAGAACCACTGGGTCCTAAAGCCCAACAACTCCATCCTCTGGCACGAAACGGTAATCGCCTGGCTCGACCAGTGGCTAAAACGATAAGAGCGTCCAACAAAAAGAACAGCCCCTTTCTGTCGTTCCCGCAAAGCCCCGCAAGCGGCCCTGGGGGCTTGTGCCCGCCAAAGCGGGTAGTGGGAATCCAAATATCCAAAAACAGTGTCAATCCGTCTCGAAAACCAGAATCGCTTAGTGTGACTAAGTAGTTTCTGTTGCGGAAACAGCATTTGTCATTCCTGCGAAAGCAGGAATCCAGGTTTTTCGATATGGACCCCTGCTTTCGCAGGGGTGACATCGTCAGTTTTGGCTTTCCGCAACAGATACTATTTACAATGCTTCGCCGCTGAATTCGGCGAACTTCTGACTGTCGGCAAACGTATAATATTGTGGAACTGGTTAAAGCGGGCCGGGAAGTCTTCTCAGACGCCTCCTCCTTTTCCCGGCCCATCTTCCTCAAATCCGCAAACTTTGCCAAACGTCCTTGATTGTGTTCGCGGATGTCGGTATAATAGCAATTCGTCCCGCTGGGAACGAGTCGCCAGGTACGAACCGAAAGGCACGCTGATGACCGGAAAATCTGTTAGGGCTGTTTTCCCGGGCTCCTTCGACCCGATTACGAACGGGCATCTGGACGTCATCGAACGAGGCATAAAGCTCTTTGACGAGCTTATTATTGCAGTAGGGCGAAGCCCTGTCAAAAACTCGCTTTTCACGCCCCAAGAGCGGGTGGAGATGATAGCCGAATTGACTGCCGATATGCCCGGCGTCTCGGTGGAGAGCTTTGACGGGTTGACCGTTGAATACGCCGCCCAAAAAGAGGCAGACGTCATTCTCCGAGGCCTGAGAAGTCTAACCGATGTGCACTATGAGTTCAAGCTCGCTATGACAAACCGCGCCGTCGCCGGCATAGAAACGGTCTTTGTTATGACTTCTGAGCAATATGGCTTCACCAGCTCGACCCTGATTCGCGAAGTCGCCTCGCTGGGCGGCAACATCTCGAACCTCGTTCCGAAAAACGTCTATGAGCGCTTGCAGAAACGCCTCGATAAGAAAAAATAATACGAAATTCGATATTCCGCGCCAGGTGCCGTTGTCATTGCCGGCGCAGCGAAGCACTCTATTTAGCCTGCGGTTTTACCCCAGGTTTGACTTGGAAAACCACACTTGACAGACTACTATTAGTCTTCAGATTGGAGTTTCTTGCTTTGTTCACGGTCAGTATCAAAATGAGCTTTCGGGCATCGCATCAATTGGCCTTGCCGGACGGCTCGATGGAGCCCGCACACACCCATAACTGGTCTGTTCTTGCCGAGCTCGGCAGTGAAAACCTCGACAAAATGGGGGTTGTGATGGATTTTCACAGACTCAGGGCCCTACTTCGTGATATTCTCGCCGACTTTGATAATTCGCATTTGGGTGCGATGGCCTATTTTCAACGGAACAACCCGTCGGCAGAGAACGTAGCCGCCTGCATTTATGAAAAGATCGAGCCAAAACTGCCCGAAGGTGTTAATCTGCAAAGCGTTAGGGTCGGTGAGAAGCAGGGCTGTTGGGCAAAGTTCGCCAAATAAAAAAATCGTCCTGTAGTCGATTTCCAAATTTGACGATTATTGGGGCAGGATTCTGGTATAATACGTGACGGTGCGATATGCTATGTCAGATTTGTAACAATCAGGATGCGACTATTCACCTGACCGAGATTACCGACGGCGTCCGCTCCGAGATGCACATCTGTGAGCAATGTGCTGCCGAGCAGGGGATAGCTGTCAAGAGCCATATCCCCATAAATGAGCTGCTCAGCAGCCTCCTTGCCGTCCAGCCCAGTGACGATGAGCTCTCCGATCCTTCGGAGCAGCAGGCCGCATGCCCGATCTGCGGCTTTACGCTCGACCAGTTCCGCAAGGAGGGGGTCTTAGGCTGTCCAAATGATTATGAGGTGTTCGAAAAGTCGCTTCGCCCGCTCGTCGAAAAGGCCCACAACGGACAAACAGCCCACTGTGGCAAGCTCCCTTCGAGAACATCGCTCGATACGAAAAAGCAGATAGAGCTCCTGGGCCTGCGCCGGCAGCTCGAGGCCGCCGTGCAAAATGAGGATTACGAGCTGGCAGCAAAACTACGCGATAAAATAGGTGAAAGTGAAAAATAGTACGCTTTGTGGCCTATGCGAAACGCAAAGCGGTTTACGCACTACAAAATATGAAACTGACTGACATTAGTGGCGACATAAATGAGTGGTTTGACGGCTCCGGGCCGTTGTCCGATATCGTTATATCCTCACGGATTCGTCTGGCCAGAAACCTGGCAGGCCATAAATTCCTCAGCCGCTGCTCAACCGCTGAAAAAGCCGAAATACTCAAAAAGCTAAAAGACGTCCTGATGTCGCTCAAATTAGGCGATAAAGTCTATTACATCAGCGTCGATAAAGCCCCCACTTTGAGCAGAAATTTCCTCGTGGAGCGACATCTTATCAGCCGACACCACGCCTTCGGCAAAGGCCCCCGAGGAGTCGTCCTGGCCCAGCGCGAGTTCTTCACCGCTATGATCAACGAAGAGGACCATCTGCGAATCCAGGTCCTCAAAGCCGGCTGTCAGCTCTCCCAGTGTGCAAAGCAGATAAACAAGATCGACGATATGATTGAGCAAAAGGTCGATTATGCCTTCAGCCCTCGCTTCGGCTACCTGACGGCCTGTCCTACTAATCTGGGCACCGGAATAAGGGTCTCGGTAATGCTCCATCTGCCGGCCCTGAAAATGACCGGCCAGATCGAGAAATTCTTCAACGCCGCTAAGGATATGAGCCTCGCCGTCAGAGGACTCTTCGGCGAGGGAACCGAGGCCGCCAGCGACCTCTATCAACTCTCTAATCAGGTAACGCTCGGTGTCTCGGAATCGCAAATCGTCTCGCAGTTTGAAAACGCCATCATCCCCGAAGTAATCGAGTACGAAAACGTCGCACGAAACCACCTGCTCTCCAAGGATACCCACGTCCTCGACGATAAAATCTCCCGTGCCATGGCACTGCTGCAGAACGCCCACCTGATAAGTTCCCAGGAGGCCCTGTTCCTGCTGAGCCACCTGCGACTTGGCATCAATATGCACGACCACATGGGGGCCTCAACTCCCGCCATAGAGAGGCTCTGCACGCTCTGCGGCACCGCCGGAGCAAAGGGACGCCCGGCTATTTCCATCGCAACCATAAACCGCCTGTTTATGCTCACCCTCCCCGCTCACTTGCAGTTAAACCACGGCGAAACCCTCGACCCGGCCGATAGAGACGCCCTCCGGGCCCAAATCATCCGCTCAGCACTCAACCAGAAAACCTAAATCCTAACAGCCTGTAAAATCATTTTCTGCCATTTATCCCCCGATCTCACTAACTCTCCCACCGTAAAGCCAATCCCCGTTTTGCTCATTCGAACGTATGTAATTGGAATTTATGGCGCAAGCCATCCTGCGGGTTTTGGATTTCGGATTTAGCCCGGTCCTCCGCGCCGCGGTCTATTTAGCCCGGTCCTCCAGGCCGGGGCCCCCTGCCTGATGACCGATTCCTATTGGCTATCGATCTCATGAAGTTCATAAGGACCTCTGCCTAGATAAGGTTTGACCTTGAATACGGCTTTCTCTCTCGGAATCACGAAAGAGCCATCTGCCCCGAACAGCCGGTACTTCGGGGCCACGAATTCGTAGTAGACAACCTTGTCGTTGTGCACGAACACAACAAGGACATCGCCGCTACTCAGCTCATAAGGATGCTTCTTCTTAATCTTGACGAACTTCTCCCCAAGGACGGAGGAGACTTCATCTTCTCCTGTGTATGGGGGGAACGCATAAAGATTGTTCCAGTCAAAATCAGTGACATCAGTAAGATCCACCATAATGGTACGCTCTTTGTCAATAAGTTGGTCGAGTGCATCATAGATTATGCTCGGCGGCGGTTGCATGACCTTCGCACAAATCAGAACAAGGACTATTCCACAGAAGACTATACAGAGAAGTGCTGCTGACCATTTCCGCTTGGCGCCCAGTTCGTAGGCTTTTTTCATGTGTTCGAGGCCTGTTTTGCGATCGTTGCGGTGCCGTAAAATGTAACCAGAATAATGCTCCACAACAGCGATTTCCTTAGGATTTTTTGAAGGCTTAGAGTCGAGAATCCTCCGAGCATTGGCAAGGTACTGGTCGGCCTGCTCTGCATTCTCAAGGAATAGTTGAGCGAAACTGGCAAGTAAGCACCAAATTTGTAGTGAGTCTGGTTTGATTTCAGAGGCTTCTTGCAGACAACGGTAGGATTCTTCGAACTTTCTTCGTTTGTTTAGGTCAATATGCCTCTTGATGTACCAACCTGAAACAATGGTATCCTCATCGTTTCGGAAATAATACCAGAAGTGTCTCCAGCAGAACAGGGTAAGAACAATTATACAGAAGTGAGGGATAAGCTTCGATAACTCTGATAGATGCAGTCCGCCAGACGAAAGAACTTTTTGAGCATAGTCGAAAATCGTGAGTAATCCTACGCAGCAGAAGAAAAGAAAAGCTGCAAGCATCAACGCCCAGAATATTCGCATCACCTTTACAAAGAATGGTTTAACGAGAAGGTGTTTTACGATCCCGTTCTCGGCTAAGACGTATAAGCAGAAGATGCAGACAACGACCGTCCTTATGGCATTTAGATTCAACATTCCCAAAAGCTCTTTCACTTGTGTCCTATTGAGGAGAAGTATAACGGTGGGAGCACCAATGGGGCAAGCTGAAAAAGCGAAGGTGTAGTTGATAACTAGCGACACTGGCGCTGTTGAAAAACCCCTTCATTCCGGATAACATATTATACATCAAACAACCGCTGAATGCCGCGTTACTATTACAAAAGCATGGAGCCTTCATCGAGTATATCGACCCTCCCCCGGTAAACAAGTCCGCCGTAGGTGGACTTCCATAATCCACTCAACAATCCGTGTCAAATTAAAACTTTAGCTCACTTTAGCTCACTTTAGCTCACTTTAGTCACTTTATTTACTTTACATCTAACAAGTTATGTGGTATAATGCCTATCGAACTAATAGCGGATCGTCGATACTGAATACTCAAACTGACCGACTTTGCTCCCCAGAACCAACATAACCCATTACCTGACCATTACTTATGAATACCACAGCCCCAATCAAAATAACCTATTATTAAACCTCGTTTGCTATGAACGCAAAATACGGTTGGATAATATGTATCATCTTGAAATTAAATGAGTTATGAAAACATATACTCGGTCAAAAGTCAGGTTGTCAATCGATTGATTTATGCTCAGTTCAGCATTAATGTGCTATTTTTGCATGAATTCTCAATGGCAACATCGATATATGGCCTCTATATGACCGTATAGGTTTTTCTAACTGATTATATATAAAAGAGTTATATAAAATCCAACCGGATTTTGCGCCCATAGCTCGTTTGGAGCATTTGAAAATTTGATTTTCGAAGTTGTTTAGGATTTAGAGTTTAGGATTTCGCATTTCTCGCTGTCCTCCACCTTTGTCAGAAACCCCGATCAACCAAAAGCGAGCAATTATGCAAAACGAACCCAATTTCCACCGAGGCAAAAACGAACCTAACCCTATATCTAAAAAAGCTTTACGCAAATTTTATACCCCTTCGGACTCCAAAAAACGAACCAAAAAACGAACCCAATTTCCCCTTCCCCAAACTTCCCTGCTTGCCCATTTCCCCTGCGATACGCAATCCTACCCTGAGCATCGTCGAAGGGCTTCCCCTGAGCGAAGTCGAAGGGACGACATACGACATACGAAATACGAAGTACAAACCCAAAACAGGAACTCACGAGATGAGCCTAAAAAGCAACTTACAGCCCGCCGGAAACAAAATTCACACCCTCCTAACCGACAGCCGAATGATACGTCTCCTCGGTTTGCCTGATCGTGCGCCTGTCGAATCTGCCAAAATGGCACAAAAAGAATCATATCCTCCTATCTCAAAACTGCACAAAAGAATACCTAACCACTTGAAATACAAGGAGTTAAGCAACTTCGGCCAAGTCAGCCCCCCAACTGGCACGATTTTTGCACATTAGAATACTAACGAACATTCAGAGTCCAGGTTTTTGTCATTCCCGCGGAAGCGGGAATCAATTATATTCCCGCAGGGATGACATTGCAGCGATAACGAAAGGAACGTAACTATGGCTAAAATCATCGGAATAGATTTGGGAACCACAATTTCTGTGGTCGCGGTAATGGAAGGCTCATCGCCCAAGGTATTGGTCAATTCCGCCGGCTCCAGACTGACGCCCTCGGTCGTCGGCTTTACCGATAAGGGCGACAGGCTCGTCGGCCAGATCGCACGCCATCAGCAGGTCACAAATCCGGAAAACACCGTTTTCTCAATAAAGCGTTTCATGGGTCGAAGGCACAACGAGGTCTCAGCAGAAGAAAAAATCGTCCCCTACAAAATCACCGGTGCCGCCGACGAGCTCGTAAAGGTTGAAGTCCGCTCAAAAGAGTACACCCCGCCGGAAATCTCGGCAATGATTCTCCAGGACCTCAAAAAAACCGCCGAGGACTATCTGGGAGAGAAAGTAACAAAGGCTGTCATTACCGTACCCGCTTATTTCAACGACTCCCAGCGCCAGGCGACCAAAGACGCAGGAAAAATAGCAGGCCTTGACGTCGAGCGAATAATCAACGAACCCACCGCCGCCGCACTGGCCTACGGCCTCGAAAAGAAAAGGAACGAAAAGGTTGCCATCTTCGATTTCGGTGGCGGCACGTTCGACATCTCTATACTCGACATCGGTGACAACGTATTCGAGGTCCTCAGCACCAACGGTGATACGCACCTCGGCGGCGACGACCTCGACGCCGTTCTGATAACTTATTTGGCCGACGAGTTCAAAAAGACCGAAGGCATCGACCTCCGCGACGACCCTATGGCCCACCAGCGCCTCAAGGAAGCCGCCGAAAAGGCAAAATGCGAGTTGAGCACGCAGGTCGAAACCACCGCCAACCTGCCCTTTATCACAGCCGACGCTTCAGGCCCAAAGCACCTGCAGCTTACCATCACCCGCAGCAAGTTCGAATCACTCGTAGAGCCTATATTGCAACGGCTGAAAGACCCCTGTCATAAAGCACTCGATGATGCCAAGCTAAAACCCGGCGAAATCGCTGAGGTACTACTTGTTGGCGGCTCCACCAGGATCCCAAAAGTCCGGGAGATCGTAAAAGACATCTTCGACAAAGAGCCCAACAAAAGCATCAATCCCGATGAGGTCGTTGCGCTCGGCGCCGCCGTTCAGGGCGCGGTCCTGGCCGGCGACGCAGGAGTCAAGGATATTCTGCTGCTCGATGTTACACCGCTTTCGCTGGGCGTCGAGACCCTCGGCGGAGTGCTGACAAGACTGATCGAGCGAAACACCACAATCCCAACCAGCAAGAAGGAAATCTTCTCAACCGCAGCCGATAGTCAAACCACCGTTGACATCCACGTCCTGCAGGGCGAGAGGGAATTTGCCAGGGACAACCGCACGCTCGGCAGGTTCCAGCTTACCGAAATCCCGCCCGCGCCGCGGGGCATCCCGCAGATTGAGGTCGCCTTCGACATTGACGCCAACGGCATTCTGAACGTCTCAGCAAAAGACCTCGGCACCGGAAAGCAGCAGTCCATCGAGATCAAGTCCAGCTCCGGCCTAAGCGATCAGGAGGTCGAGAAGATGACCGAGGAGGCCGAGGCACACGCAGAGGAAGATAAGAAGAAAAGAGAAGTCGTTGACCTAAAGAATCAGGCCGACCAATTGATCTATTCAACCGAAAAAACGCTCAAAGAACACGGCGAAAAAGTCTCTGCCGAGACCCGCGGAAATATCGAAAGTGCCGTCAACAACCTCAAAGAAGCTGTTAAAGGCGAAGACGCCGATGCGATAAAGAAAGCCATCGAGAACCTCGGCGCCGCCGGCCAGGAGCTGGGAAAAACCCTCTACGAAGAGGCCGCCAAAAAGCAGACGGCTTCAGCGCCAACCGGCGAAGCTGCCGGCCAGACGACTCCGCCGCCCGAGGGCGACGTAAAAAGAAAAGCCGACGACGATGTAATCGACGCCGAATTCGAAGCCAAAGATAGTTGACGGAAAACCCAGGACCTTGGAAATAACGATCTTTTGCTCCACAAAGGCGGGCAAACCCGACTGAACGGTGACAAAAAGCCGGATAAGGATAGCTTAAAATCGTGGCCCAAAGAGTTGGATGCCCGATACCAGCTATTCTCCCAGCTATTTCCCTATACAAAATCGGCTGAATATCCTCTCCAATATCTGCTCATCGACCTCGATGCACTGCGCTTGCTCGATAGCCGAAACGCACTGGTAAGCAGCTCGCAACATCATCGCTACCACCTCTCCAGCCCCTTCATCCTTACCTGCCTGCAATTCGCTGATGGCTTCGCCGACGTCCCCAATCGCCTCGGTCACTACCTGTTTGTGCCGTGCCGTAAGGGCAATAGCGCTTTGGGCATTCTCTGAAAAAGGCAAACCCCGCGATCGCGCCGCCGAACCAAGTGCCGGCTCGGTAATCTTTGTGTCGATCGCTTCTCGCAACAGTTCTATTCCGGCCCCGTTCCTTACTGAAGTTGGCAGAAACTCAGCCCCGAACAGGCCCTTTAGCTCGGCAAGGCAACCAACCAACGCACCTTCACAAAGCAAATCCGATTTCGTCGCAACCGGAATGAGAACTCCCGTGTCCACCCATCTGCGTATCGAGATGTCCTCCGTCCAGCCGGCTTTTGACACATCCACACAGAACACAACCACAGCGCTGTTTCGCAGCGCCTCGATTGCCGCCTGTTGCGCCAATTCATCGAGGATGCCGACCGGCTCGGGCATCAGCCCGGCGCAATCAAACAGCACACATCTGCAATGGGTCAGCGTCAGCACACCTGTCAGAACGTCCCTTGTGGTCTTTCGCTCCTGGGAGACGATGCTCCTTTGCTCACCGAGCAGTTTATTGACAAGGCTGCTCTTGCCGGCATTCGGAGCCCCCGCTATCCCCACAGCCGGCAAATCAATAACGGATTCATAACGGATGCCCCCGGAGAGCATATCCTCAAGCCGTTTCTTTATCAGCGTCAGTCGCTCGACTGCCTCCTGTCGGGTTATAAACTCGACATCCTCGCCGCTGAAATCCAGTCCCGCTTCAATCAAGCTAAGACAGTTCATAATCGCCGAGCGTATTTCCTCCGTGGCCTGCGACAACCGCCCGCTCAGGAGTTTTTCAGCAGCAGCTAATTGAAACGTGTTCGAGCTGACCACGATTTCGTTCACTGCCTCGGCCTGGGCGAGATCGATCTTGCCGTTTAGGTACGCCCGCGCCGTAAATTCACCCGGCCCGGCCGTTCGAAGCCCCCTGCCCAATAGGTTGTCCATCAACGCCTCGGTAACAGCCCAATTCGCGCGGATATGAAGTTCCGCAACGTCCTCGCCCGTATAGGAATGCGGCGCCAAAAACAAATACAACGCGGCGTCAACGCTCAACTCTTCGTCAATCGCAACATACCCGGAAAAAAGACCGGCCTCTTCTTTGGAAATCGATGGACTGAAAATCTGCTCGCAGGCCTCGATTGTCTTGGCCCCTGTAATGCGAACAATCGTCCTTGCCTCCATACTCGGCGAACTGACCGCTACAATAGTGTCATCAAGCTCGTACATCCCGTGCTTCTATCTCTTGGCAAGTGAGGCAGCCCCGTTGTCATTCTGAGAGCAAAAAGCCTTTAGCCCTGAGCGAAGCCTGCCCTGAGCCTGACCGGAGGCTCGAAGGGGAAGAATCCGGCCTTGGAAGGAAATGTCGTTCCACCGTCGAGATTCTTCGCCACGCCTCGCAATGACAGTAGGCGGGAGCGCGTTCGGTTTACGTCTTGAAGAACGGCTTGGGCTTTTTCTTCTTGACCTTCCCGCCGGTCTTGCTCGTCACCGCCACAAGGCCCTTTGACTCGTCATCTTCCTTCCCGCGAATGTGCTTACGGATAACGTGCTGCTCAATAACCCCCGCGAAAGTACTTGCCATAATATACAAATTCACGCCCGACGGGGCCTTGTACAACATCAACGGGAACAGCAGCGGCATCATAATCATCATCATTTTCTGCTGCTGGGCCACCTGCGGGTTAGTGGCCGCCGACGCCTGTTTGGGCATCAGTTTCTGCTGCATGTAAAACGCCACGCCCATCAAAAGCGGCAACAAGTTGAACGAATCCAACTTGCCGAACAAAGGCAAAGTTACCGCTGGGAATCTAAACAGGGCATCCGGCATCGACAAATCCGTAATCCAGAACGGCAAAAACGCCGCCCCACGCAGGTCGATACTCGCATACACCGCGCTCCACAGCGCAATCCAGATGGGCATCTGCACCATCATCGGCAGAAAGCCCATAATCGGCGAAGCCCCTTGCTCCCTGTAAAGCGCCATCATTTGTTTGTTCATCTCCGCCTTGTTGTTGACGTATTTCTTCTTTATCTCCTCGGCCTTGGGAGCGAGCTTCTGCATCTTGCTCATCGAGACCTGGCTCTTCTTCGTAACCGGATGCATGATAATGCGAACGCAGAACACCAATATAATAATGACCACGCCGTAATTGCCGATAAAACCGTACATCCATTTCATTAACGCCAGTATCCCGAAGGCCAGCGGCTTTATAATACTCGCCGGGCAGCAGCAACTCAGAAAGTCTATCGTGTGGACAAAGCCCAATTTGCGATACATTTCGTTCTTATCAAAGAGGCTTTTGTCTTTCGGCCCAATATAAAGCTGGAATCTATACGTCTTTGAGCTGCCGGTTTGCCCCGCCGCGGCCAGTGTGTTGGACGCAATACTCAAATCCACTCCGATCGTCTCATCCCCACTGTTCGCCTTGACGTCTCCATCAGGATTGTGCACCCAGCCGACCTTATCTGCAACCCAATCGCAATAGTCTTTGTCGGCATCGGGCTGCGGCACTAATATGGCCGCAAAGTATTTGTTGACGGCAGCGGCCCAGAGAAAATTGCCGCCGGGCTTCTTCAGGCGCCTGGCCTCAATATCACCCGCCGCTTTATGCAGTTTCTTCTTATCCAGTCTTACGCTCGTAACCTCGCCCTTTGCATCCTCAAAGCCGGCCACAATCTTCCGCATATCGGTCCGGAAGGCCTCTCTGCCAAGTCCGCCCGGCCCCGACAAATTGAACTGCACCTCTTCCTCGTTCTGCGAGAGATTTTCTACAACTATATCGCAGTCCAGCAGATAGCTGTTGGGCCTGACTCTATAGGTCTTGGTCAGCTTCATCACCTGCTCGCCCGTGCCTTTAATCTCAATAATCACCTCGAACCGCGCGATCTGCGAGCCCTCTTCGCCACGCTCAACGCCAAAGCTCTTCCAGTGAAGTCTGTCCAGCGGCAGTTGTAACCCATACTCAGCAAACACAAAACGCCCGTTAGCCATCGCCAAAACTTCACCGCCGCCCCTCTTCTTCGCCGGAGAAAAAACGACCAATGGCCGTGGGTCATCGGGGTCGCGGTCGTCAAACCCCTTATCATTTCCATTGCTAAAAGTAGCCTTCCTTATGGCCGCGCCTCTGGAGCTTAGCTCCCACTGGATCTTGTACCCGTACTCCGGATCTTCGGTATTTGGGTCCTCGGCGCCGAGTATAACGGTCTTGGCAGCGGTGTCGTCGGCCCAGAACTCGATAGTCTCATTCGGCTCGGATTTGGGTGTTTCCTCGGCAGGGGCGGCATTTGCATCGCTTTTTTCGCCATCCTGATCACCCCCAATCTTCTGCAGAAGGATACAAGGCCCATAACGTTGCGCCGAGCTTCCAAAGAACCCCGACTCGATAACGAGCAACCCGCAAAACAGGCAAAAACCAACCACGCCCAAACCTAAGAAATATATTGCGTATCTCGTATCCCGCATTTCGTATCCGCCTCTGCAACTAATCCTTTTCAATAATCAATGATCATTAATCAATAATCAATTTGTTCTATCTTCCATCTCGCAGACGCTCGGCGTGGAAGTTATCCAGTTGCTCTATCTCATATATCTTGTTCATAGTAGTCTCAAAATCGTACTGGAGCCTGACGAAGTGCACCCGGTTGTCATCCACATAAACATAGCTCGCCCGGTTGTCCTTATCTCTGGGCTGGCCGACCGACCCGATATTGATGATCGCTTTCTCTTCATCGACAATTGGATAGCTCCCTCCAAGCTCATCCGGCGGATAAAAATCAGGTTCATCAAGAAATACACCGGGCATGTGCGTATGCCCTACAAAGCAAATATGCTGGATACGCTCGAACAGCAACCGAACCTTCACCGGATTCGTATAGACATCATCGGGAAAAATGTATTCGTTGATCGGCCTCCTGGGCGAAGCGTGAACAAAATCCACACTGGTCGTATTCGCACCCACCTTCGCTTCGAGAGTCCGACGCATCGGCAGCTCACCCAAAAAGCCCCACCGTCGGTCGCCGCGTCCCTTCTTCTCCTCTGATTCAAGGACCTCCCGCGTCCAGAAGCTTGCCTGCTCCGCTCCGTAGTTGAAATTCGTCGGCTCATAGAAGACCGCGTAGTCGTGGTTGCCGAGAACACACCACTTGGTCCTCTCAATGATCAGATCAAGGCATTCTCTCGGATTCGGCCCGTAGCCGACCACGTCACCAAGGCAGTAAATCGTCTTTATCCCACGCTTCTCAATGTCACCCAAAACCGTGGTCAAAGCCTCCAGGTTCGAATGTATATCACTTAGAACCGCAAACATAGGTTTCCCTAAACTGTCTGCACAACTCATTTTTTTATACAGAGAACCACCAAATAGCAAAAATATCCCGGAATTGCCAGAATATTATTATCGTCCCACGAAGAAACCTGGATTCGGACCGACAGAGACTCAGCAAACGCAAAAAAAGACGGTTTGCCTGGCTTCTGACTATTGTTATAATGCTACGCGCCGGATAAGCGTGGCCAATGTCGAAAAAAGGGCTTTTCCTCAACGCCGGGCGATAAACGCAATACGATATAAGAAAATGGCAGATATGACTCTTCTGGAAACTCGCGGGCTGGTGAAGAAATATTCCGGCCGAACCGTTGTCGACGACGTATCCGTTTCTATTGGTCAGCGGACTATTGTCGGGCTTCTGGGCCGCAACGGAGCCGGAAAAACCACCTCGTTCAGGATGATTATGGGTATGATTAGGCCCAACAGCGGGTCGGTCATTTTTGAGGGCCGAGATATCACAAAGCTCCCAATGTACAAAAGGGCCCGTCTTGGCATCGGGTATCTTTCACAGGAACCGAGCATCTTTCAGCGGCTTAGTGTCCGCGACAACCTGCGTGCCATCCTCGAAACGATGTCCATCACCAAGACCGAGCGCGACCGAAGGGCTGCCATGCTTATCAAGCGTTTTGCACTGAGCGAGGTCGCCGAAAGCCAGGGCAGATTCCTCTCAGGCGGCGAGCGAAGAAAGCTCGAAATCGCCCGCGCTATGGTAACCAACCCTTCGCTGATTCTCCTGGATGAGCCCTTTAGCGGCGTTGACCCTATTGCCGTTGAAGACCTCCAGCAGCAGATCCGCGATCTTGTAGCTTCCGGCGTCAGCCTGCTCATTACCGACCATAATGTCGAAAGGACGCTTGAAGTCGTTGATAAGGCCTATATTATAGACCACGGAAAAGTCATAGGAACCGGCTCGCCGGCTGAAATTATACGAAACGACCTCGTCAGAAAATCTTATCTCGGCAATACCTTCGCCGGTGACGAATTCGACGACTCATAGGCATAAGCGCTCCCAGGTTCCACCAGTGCTAATGGGGCTTGACAGAAACGATGCGACTATCCTAAATGGTGGTGCGACAAATGAAATATCGATCTCAAAGGAGGTCAAACCATGGCAATTAAGAAAATACACGTATCCAACTTCAAGAGTTTCAAGGACTTGAAGTTGGAACTCGGCAACTTTAATGTTGTCATCGGCGCCAACGCCTCCGGGAAATCAAATTTCACACAGATATTCAGGTTTATTAGAGACATTGCCAATCTCGGCCTTGACAATGCAGTCTCGCTGCAAGGGTCCGAGTACCTTTCAAATCTCGGTATTCATTTTCCACAGGTTCTTTCAGTGAAACTAAAGGTGGCCCCAGCTCCAGGATTTGCCCTCAGGTTAGACCAATCAGTCATCGGCAAAGTAAATGAACTTGATTACCAGTTTGCACTGAAGTTCGACGGTAAAGGGACGGGATTTGAAGTAGAAAAAGATTCTTTGACTTTCGCCCTGACCTATGCTCGCTTGTCCAAATCCGACAAAAGAAAGCTTGAAGAAAGTAACAGTATTGGTAGCGGCGCATTAGTTATCCGTAATGAAAACCGCACTCTCAAATTCAGCTTGAAACGACCACCAGACAAGAAGATAAAGCCCAAGAACATATTTCCTCCATTTCTTCTGGGAGAAAAACTGCAACCAAAAAACCTGTTACTTCAGACTCCGTACTTTCTCTTTCCTCCCCTCCAAGACGCCTTCAGCGAGATAGCCATTTATGATTTCGATCCGAAATTGTCCAAAAAGGCTGTCCCGGTTGCCGGTAAATCTGAGCTGGAAGAAGATGGAAGCAACTTGTCCCTTGTCCTTAAGAGCATCGTAGAGGACAAAGCCAAGAAAAGAAAATTCTCGAATTTAGTCAAGGATCTCCTGCCGTTTGTGGAGGATTTATCCACAGATAAATTTGCCGATAGGTCTCTCCTGTTCAAGCTGCAAGAAAGTTATTTTCCGAAGGTATTCTTCCCTGCATCTTTTATTTCAGACGGAACAGTAAACATCAGTGCTTTGCTAATTGCGCTATACTTTGAGGAAAAGGGGTTAAGTATAATCGAGGAGCCTGAAAGGAATATACACCCTTACCTTATCTCCAAGGTTATGGATATGATGAAGGATGCGTCGAAAAAGAAACAAATCATCGTCACGACTCACAGTCCCGAAGTGGTTAAGCACGCAGACTTGGAAAACATACTTCTCGTTTCTCGCAACAAAGACGGGTTCTCCAGTATTTCCAGGCCAAGTCAAAAAAAGGAAGTCAAGATATTCCTGAAAAATGAGATGGGACTTGATGAACTCTACGTAGATAATCTGCTCGAGGGTTAAAGGATGCCATACAACGAGTTATGGATGTTTGTGGAGGGAAATGACGATGAAAGGTTCCTCCAAAAGATAAAGTCTGTGCTCGAAAAGAGTTGTGATTGTGTCCATCCACCATGGAAGTACAGGCAAAAGACGAAGAAACGAATACGCAATTTTCTGGATTCTGTCCGGAGCATGAACGGCTCCTATTTCTTCTTGGCTGATATTAACCGCTCACCCTGTGTAACTGCCAAGAAGTCGGCTCTCCGCAGGAACTACGGAGAAAGGTTGGATCAGGATAATGTTGTTGTCGTCGTAAAAGAGATAGAGGGGTGGTATCTTGCGGGATTGGACGATAATAGCTGCAAAGACCTTGGGATTCGTCCTCTCGCAAGTACGGACGACGTTACCAAAGAGCAGTTCAACAGTATGATCCCTTCGAAATTTGACTCACGGATTGATTTCATGATTGAAGTGCTCAAGAGGTTCTCTGTGAAAACAGCCAAGCAAAAGAACAGATCGTTCGCTCATTTTATGAAGAAGATATCAGTGACCTGATTGATAGAGATATCTACATGTCAAGTATTGATATTGAGAAATGTCGAATCGCGCGTTATCCGGCCCCGGTTTTAGCCGGGCGTGCCGAGCCGGTTGAAAAAATCAACGACAATATCCGCCGCTTCATCGAGAAAATGACCGACATTATGCTGCATAACAAGGGTATCGGCCTGGCCGCCCCTCAGGTGGGAGTGCCGCTGAGGCTTTTCATCATATCGCTCGATGGAACCGCAGAGAACATCAGAGTTTATATAAACCCAACAGTTACACCGGCCGGAGACCTCGACGCGATAGACGAAGGATGCCTGTCGGTGCCCGGAGTTTACACGAAAATCCCAAGATACAAAAAGTGCGAAGTCTCCGCCACAGACCTCGACGGCAACGAGTTCACCGAACAGGCCGAAGGACTCTACGCAAGGGCCCTCCAGCACGAGTACGACCACATCGAAGGAATGACTATCGTCAATCGTATGGGCCAGGTCGCCAGAATTGCGCATCGAAGACAGCTCAAAAAACTTGCAGAACAAAACAAATCATAAGTGCACGAGCCATTGCGTTGCGCTTTGTAGGCTACTATGACAAAATTCTTAGATGATCAACAGACACCAATCCTAATGTCATTCCTGCGAAAGCAGGAATCCAGTTTCTCAGCGACAAAGATAGCAACCCTATTGGCTGAGCACTTGCTCCAGATAGCTTACACTCTTCAGGATAGACAATGAAAATAGTATATCTCGGCAGTGGCCAATTCGGCCTTGAATGCCTCAGTGCCCTGGTCCGGTCAAATCACAGTATTCCATTTGTCGTTACCCAACCTCCAAACCCGGCCGGCAGGGGCAGAAAGCCGAAGCCAACACCCGTTGCCCAGTGGGCGAGCACCCACTCGATACAGTATGTTGAAACGGACGACGCAAATGCCCCGCAAATCATAGAGAGAATTGCGGACTGCGAGCCGGATGTGATTGTCGTAATTGCGTTCGGCCAGAAAATCGGACCCGAATTGATAAGCCTCCCCCCCAAAGCTGCGATAAATGTCCACGCATCCCTGCTCCCGAAATACCGAGGGGCTGCACCAATTAACTGGGCGATAATCAACGGAGAAACGCAAACCGGCATCAGCATTATCACCCTCGCCGAAAAAATGGACGCAGGCCAAATCCTGGCACAGTCAAAAACAGACATTGAAGCGGACGAAACAGCCGGCCGGCTCCACGACAGGCTGGCACAACTGGCCGCTCCGTTGTTGCTCGAAACGCTGGACAAAATCGCCGACGGCACCGCTGTTTATACCAACCAGGACCATTCCAAAGCCACCTTTGCACCGAAGCTCAAGAAATCGGACGGCTTCCTGGACTTCACCGAACCGGCCGACACCTTGGAAAGAAAGATACGCGGCTTCTGGCCCTGGCCCGGCGCCTCAACGGAATATGTGTCCAAGAA
Source organism: uncultured Pirellulales bacterium (assembly GCA_964459805.1). GTDB lineage: Bacteria > Planctomycetota > Phycisphaerae > Sedimentisphaerales > Anaerobacaceae > DAOVRL01. The sequence continues at coordinate 20,226 of CAYWOD010000003.1, read as the reverse complement.
AACAGGCAAATCGGTGCGAGTGACCATCGGCGGCGCCCAGGTAGTCAAACTCCCCATTCAGCCTCTCGTAGAGCCCGGCACTGTCTTCCAGTTCTTGAATGTGGTGTGTGGCAAGGACGCATTGAAAATAACTAAGATAAAGCCGGCAGGCTCTCCTCTTATGAACTTCAAGGCCTTCGTCAACGGCCGACACACGCAGCTCGGCGATATGTTTGTCAAGATCGATAAATAGAATATGCCTCACGGGAAATCAAAATCTGCACGCACTCTCGCAGTTGAGGTTCTCAATCAATTTGACCTCAAGCGAAATTACGCCGGGCCAATCCTGAACAACCTCCTCGACCAAACCGGCGAGAAACAACGGGCCACCGATCTCGTCTTCGGCGCGATAAGAAATCGCCGCGCCATCGATACAGTGATCGTTGCATTTTCCTCCCGTCCAACCGAGAGGATACCGGCAAAGCTGCTCAATATCATCCGCCTCGCCGCCTATGAGCTTATCTACAGGCCCCAAACTCCGGACTATTCAATTGTCAACGAAGCCGTCGAGAATGCCAAAACACTCGCAGACAAAAAGCAGTCCGGCTTTGTAAATGCCGTCCTGCGGCAAATCACAAGGCACATAGCCAATCGCCAAATCCGGCTTATCGATACCGACGCCGGAACCACGCTTCCCCAAACCCCGGCGACCGGCTGCGCATTTGACACTTGCCTGCTGCCGGACCCTGCGAATTCCCCGGCTGATTATCTAAGCGCCGCCTTCTCGCTGCCGAAATGGCTCATAACCCATTGGCTCGGAGAATTCGGATTCGAACGAACCCAACATATCTGCTTTGCATCCAATCGCAGACCGCGTATCTATGTCAGGCCAAACTCTCTCAAAACAAACACACATCAATTAGCACAAAGGCTCCGCCGGGCGGATATCGACTTTGAAATAGTTCCTCCCGACACCCGACGAGCACCAAGCATCAAGCTTCGAGCACGGAGCATCAAGCATAGAGAATCGAGGATGATAAAAATCACCGGTGCCGCCGCCGTAACGCAGCTTCCCGGCTTTGCTGATGGGCTGTTTACCGTCCAGGACCTCACCGCTTCGCAAGCCGTAAGGATGCTCAACCCACAGCCAAGCTGGAAAATACTCGACCTCTGCGCCGCGCCGGGCACAAAAACAACGCAGTTGGCCGAAACCACCGGCGACTCGGCAGAGATTATCGCCACCGACATCAATGCCGAGCGTCTGAAAAAAGTCGAAGAAAACACCGCCCGGCTTGGCATAAAAAGCGTTAGAATTGTCACCTATGAGGATATCGAAAGCCGCGTAGTCAATCTCGGCCTTTTCGATGCGATCCTGCTGGATGTACCCTGCTCGAACACCGGCGTACTGGCCAGACGCATCGAACTCCGCTACCGCCTCAATCCCAACACAGTAGAAGAGCTGACCGCAATACAGAGCCAATTGCTTCGCACAGCCGCACCAATGATTAAGCCCCGGGGAAGAATCTGCTACAGCACATGCAGCATCCAAAAGTGCGAGAACGGCGACCTTATAAGAAAATTCCTGCAGCAGAATCGCAACTTCGAGCTCGATTCCGAAAGGCTCATCCTTCCCTCATCCGAGAATCTTGGCCAGGACCCAACCCGTGAGGAAAAGCCAATAACATTCGACCACGATGGCGGCTACGTTGCAGTTATCACACGAAAATAGCAGCCTCTAACGTTTGGTTCGCTCGCTCGTCATTGTGAGCACCTTACTTGATTCTCCGGATTGCATATAAGGGGAAATAGCCAGATTATGTCATTGCAAAGGAGCGCAGCGACTGCGGCAATCTCAATCCTCAGACTACAAAAACCGGCTGCTTTCTTAGGAGCCGCTCAAATGAACAGGTCAAATGCAATCCACCGCTTTTCCACAAAACGGCTTTGCGATGTGCAAAACCTGTGAAGAACAATTTTTTTTCCTGCGTAAAACCAATACTGACAATAACCTTTTATATGTGGAAAAGAAATTCTGCGAAACACAATTGATTTGTCTTCTCGTTCCTCAATAATAACTATCTTACGAGTATAAGTTGTATTGGAGAATTGGGTTCTCGTTTTGTTGTCTATTGCAGACTGGAGTTTTGCAAAAGTCTTGTTACAAAGTGGAATCTCGAAAATACGAATCCTTAGCAGGGGAGAATAGCAATGCAGGGCACGATCACGGATGAGGCCGCCCGAATAGCGGGGTCACAAGTTGGTGCTATTAACGAAGCTCTGGCAGAGAAAGTCGGGCCGCAGAAGTTTCGAATCTGGTTCAAGAATTCGACCAGGCTCACACTTGCAGGTGGATACCTCAAAGTCGGCGTGCCAAACCTTTTCATAGCGAGCTGGATTGAGAACCATTTCCTCAATGAAATCAGCCAGGCCGTCCATGAGGTTACCGGTGCCGGCGCGAAGATTACCATCACCATCGACCCTGAGCTTTCCGACCATCAGAGGAGAACTCAACTCGATTCCCAGGCACAACTCGTGGAAAAAGCTCGCAATCGCTCCAGATTTCGCAGAGACTACAGAGGCAAGGCGAAGCTCTCTTCAAAGAAAAACCTCAAATTCAATCTCGACACCTTCGTTGTCGGCTCATCGAATGAGCTGGCCTACAATGCCACCAAGGTCGTCGTTAATGAGGAGAAAAGTCCTTTTAATCCGTTCTTTATTCACGGCGGATACGGCGTCGGAAAAACACATCTGCTGCAGGGGATATGCAATGCAATTGCCAAGAAACGCCCTCAAATCAACTGGATGTATCTCTCAGCGGAGGAGTTTGCCAATCAGTTTATTCTGGCCTTGAAGCTCAAAAAGCTCGAGACATTCAGACGCCGAATGCGACAGACCGATTTGCTCGCCATCGATGATATTCACTTCCTGGCAAGCAAGCCCTCAACCCAGGAGGAATTCCTCCATACCTTCAATACTATCAATTTGGCGGGAAAACAGGTTGTTCTGGCGTCCGACGCTCACCCGAAAATGATAGGGCAGCTCTCGGAAAAACTGGTCAACAGGTTCGTCTCGGGAATGGTCGTCAAGATCGAGACCCCGGATTTCCACACTCGCTGCGAAATCTGCCGACAATACGCAGTGGCTATGACGGCAAGATCGTTCGGCGGCAAGTTGCAGGCCGGCACATCAACGAATCACTTCCCTGAAAGCGTAATTAAGTACATCGCCGAAAATCTGCGGACCAACGTGCGCGAATTGGAAGGCGCTCTGCTGAAGCTGATTGCCTTTGCCTCACTGCAGAATCAGAAAATCAACCTGGCGATGGCCAAAGCTGTCCTGGCCGAGCACCTCGCCAGAACGGACCCCATTGTGCACATATCCGACATCGAATCCGCCGTCGCTACATATTTCGGAATAACCCCGGCTAATATCCACTCATCCAAAAAGGGCAGGACTGTTGCCCTCGCCCGACATTTCAGTATGTACTTGACCCGAAAACATACAAAGATGTCCTCCTCGGAAGTCGGAAGGTTTATGGGCAACAAGAATCACGCCACCGTACTTTTGGCCTGTAAAAAAATCGAAGGCCTGCTCAAGCAAAATGCAGAGCTTCACTGGCAGGGCCCGACAGGTAACAAAATCGCCAAGGCCAAAGCCGTGCTTACCCAGCTCGAAGCCAGTATTTGACAACTGACTCAGCAGATATGCTTTAGATTACATTTTGTTAGGGGACGATTCTGGTTTTGCATTTGGGGATTGCGGTGAGGAACTGTTGGCCGTAGCGTTTTTGGATAATGCGGGAGTCGAGGATTACTACGATGCCGGTGTCGGTTTTGCTGCGGATTAGTCGGCCGAAGCCCTGCTTGAACTTGATGATTGCCGAGGGGAGCTGATAGTCAGGGAAGGGATTGCCTCCCTGCTCCTTTATCTGCTCCAGGCGTCCGGCCAGCAGCGGCTTATCGGGGACTGCGAATGGCAACCGAGCGATGATGACGTTGCTAAGGGCCTGGCCCCGGACGTCAACTCCCTGCCAGAAACTGTCGGTGCCGAACAGCACGCAGTCGCCTTTGGTGCCGCTGTGGGATTTGAATCGTTTCAAAAGCGTGCTCCTGTCGAAGGATTTGCCCTGCTGCAAAAGCTCGATGCCGTTATTCGCGCACCACTCGGCCATCATCCGGGCCATCTTTTCGAGCATCTCGTAGCTGGTAAAGAGCACGAACGCTTTTCCGTTTGTCTGGAGGATGTATTTCTTCATTGCTTCGGCGGCGGCTTCGACAAAGGTCGGCTCGTTCGGATTGGGCAGGTCCTTTTCGATATAGATCGTAACGTTCGTCTTGTAATCGAAGGGCGAGCCGAGTTTGAGGGCATCAAAATCTTCCAAGCCGATCCGCCCGGCGAAGAATTCAAAGCCGCCTTGCTGCGAGGCCGAGCCGCTGCTGAGCGTCGCACTTGTCAATATCACCGATTTGTACCTCTCGAAGAGGCACCTGCTGACATCCGGCCCGACGTTCACCGGGGCGCTTCTAAGGCGAATCGTTGCCTTTCTGGCGGTGCCGGCCTCAACCCAATAGACGTGATCGCGGCCTTCCTGCATAAAGAATGAATTCAACTCGGCGACCAGCCCCTGACATCTATCAACAAACCGCAGGATCTCGAGCTTCTCATCGTCGTCTTGGACGCCTTTTGCAAGTTTCGCAAGTTCCGCTCGCAGATTCTTAAGATGCCCCGAAAGTGTATCATCGAGAAAATGTGCATAACATCTGCCGTTGTTCTCGTGTCTTGTCTGTTCATACCAGGTGCGAACCCGCCTGAAGAATCCCCTCGCCTCTCTGTCAATTCGGCCGACCATATCGATTGCTTTCTCGGCATTTGCGCCGGCAGCCATATACGCCAAAAGCCCTTTATGCGTCCTCGAATTGTAAAGTCTGGCGAGCAGAAATTCAATTCTGCGATTGCTGATGTTTATCCCGAAGTGGTCTTCGGCCACATGCTCGATATTCTGCGCCTCATCGATGATTACATATTGATAGTCCGGCAATAAGGAGACCTTTTGTTCTTTTAGTACGAGGTCGCTGAACATCAGTGCGTGATTTGCGACAATAATATCGGCGGAGTCTGCGCGGCGCCTGGCCCGCCGGTAGAAGCATTTTTGAAAGTGCGAACATCTACGCCCTCGGCAGTTGCCGTGCTCGCTGTTGACCGCATCCCAGAGAATGCTGCTCGGCACAAACCCGACGTCGCTCAATGAACCATCTTTAGTTTCACCGGCCCAGTCTCTTATCTTTGCAAGTTCCGGGCCGAATTGATCAAACAGCAATCTCTGTTTGCGCAGCGCAAATTCAAGCCGACGCTTGCACAGATAATTACTCCTGCCCTTCGCCAAGACCGCCGAAAACGTACAACCCAGACAATCCGAGAGAAATGGAATGTCTATATTGATTAACTGCTCCTGGAGAGTGATTGTATAGGTGCTGATAAGAACCTTGCCCGCTCGCCGACCGACAAGCTCTACCGCCGGAATAAGGTATGCAAAGCTCTTGCCGACCCCCGTGCCCGCCTCAACTGCCAGACGCCTGCCTTCCCGAAGCGCCGCACTAACGACACCGGCCATCTCAACCTGCTGGCCCCGGCGCTCGAAGCCTCTCAAGGATTGTGAAAGCACCCCTCCAGGGGCAAAAACCTCTTGTATATCGAGGGTTCCCATAGTGACAGGAATCGAAGACGATTTATTGAAAGTGTCCTGAATGCACTATTTGACCTTTGGCGGCTGCGAATTCAGCGCATCGTCAATAGCCTTCTTGACTAATTGCACGGCCACTGACTTCGGCATTTCTTTCTGTGCAGTGTCGATCGCCCGTTTGGCCGGCCCAAGTCTGCCCATGCGGTAATAAGTGTAACCCAGCAGAAACTCCAGCTCAGGCGCAAGGCTTCTTTGCAGCCATTTTTCGGCGTCGGCTATCCTGCTCTCTATCTTGTCCCTGTCTCCCCCCAGCATAGCCACCAGATCGACCTTGGACCCTGCGTATTCACCCGATGCCTCGATCGCTCTGGAAAGAAACAGGGCACTGCTCATGTATTCGCCCGCGGCGAACAATGCCAGGCTCCTGCCGGCATTCGCAAGTGGGTCCTTCGAGTCGTAAATGGATGCTTGCGCAAAGGTATTTGCCGCCCGGTAGTACCTGCCTTGCTTGAGATAAGCTTGTGCGCTGGTCACGTATTGTCGGCAGCGTGCCTGGTTATAAGATTGAAGAGTCGTATGCCGCCCCATAATCCGCCTGGCCCTGGCGGACAGTTCGGCCGTGGAGAGTTCATTGATTTCATCCACCACAGAAGGCGTTCCCAAACCGCCTTCCTCAAGCAGCGAGTCTCCACTTTGAGCCCAATAAGTCTCGCCCATCGTTTCCTGGGCGGGGCCTTCTTCTTGTTTGCCCAAAACATCCAGCCGACGCAAGTTGATCTCCTCGGCCCCGACCTTTGGCGTGGTTTCGACTGATGCCGATTCGGTGGTTGATAACTTCCCCACCCGTTGTTGCAAATTGGCAATCTGTTCCTTTATCCGTTCAAGGTCCGTTGTACCCGGGAGGTCCTCTTTCCCGACCTTTGGGGCCTTGTCAAGCTGTCCTTGCTTCTGCAAAGACAAGAGGCTTTCCAGAGACGCTTCATCAAGTTTGCCTGGCTCTCTAAATACCTCGAAATCACCCAAATCTCTCTTTGGTTGTTCCTTTGGTGCCTGCCTCTGGGTTCTCAGCGACTGGGTCCTTTCCAATAGCCGCAGTTGGTCTTCGATTCCCAAACCTTCCTTATCGCGTTTCGCCTTGCGCTCTCTTTCAGTTGCACCGGGTTCCGGGAGCAGCTTCAGCAGGTCCTCCTTGTTTATTGTGTCTGCCTTCGATTCAGGCGTCTGGCCCCTCATCCTAATCACGTCACGCTGGAGCTGCTCTATCTGCCGGCGATACTGCTCGGCGGTCAACCTCTGGCTTTGGGGGCGCAGACTCATTTCGCCGGGAGCCAATCGCCCGGTATCCTGAGGAGTCAATGGCGTGGACGGCAACCTGAAGCGCAAGGCCGAAGTATCTTGCCTCGGCAAGACCTGTTTCTTTGACAAAGGTCCCAATCCAAATGTGTCGGGCATACGCCCGCTGACCCTTGAGTCCACCGGCTTGAAAACACCCGAGCGCCCGGGCTGCGAAATGCTTACCGTGCCTGTCGGTGAATAAAACGGTCTGGGTGCGTATTTGCTGGTATAACGGCCCAGGCCTTCCAACCCGGCTGAATCCCGCAGAAAAGAGTCCAGCGACGTTGAGCCAAGCCTCGACCCGAAACTTGTGGTTGCCTTATACGGCACTCCACCGCTGAACTGCCTACCGCTGCGGATGTTCCCGGTCATTACCTGGCTACTACTCCGGTCAATCGGATTCGGACTGCGAAACAGACCGCTGCTAAGACTGCTCGGCGGAACATTGCTTATTCCGGCGGGATTCCTGATGGCCGTATTCTCGATAGGCCAGCCCGTGTCCGATACTGCCGCGACAAACACTGCGATTGCCAAAATGTATATCCGGTACTTCATGTTCAATACCTCACTATCCATTCAATATTGACTATCTCTCGAATACACTGCAAGCGCCCCAAAACGCTCTCTTATTATATCTGGTGATCTCATAAAGCCGAGTCCCTCTTATACTTCGGCTTTTCAGCCCAACTGAGTTTAGCTGCCAATGTATCCCATCGGCTCCGAACAGGGTTGTTCACGATCAGAAAATCGCCTCTTTGCCTCTCCACTCTTACTACATCATCGTCTGACAGTCTCGATGAAACCTGCCCGTCAATCGATACGGTCGTGCCTTTGTTGACCTGTACACCAAAGACTTCAACCGTGCTGTTGGCATTTATAACAATCGACCGGAAGCTCAGCGAATGAGGGCAAATTGGAGTAACGACTATCGCCTCCATTTTCGGCGAGACTATCGGACCTCCCGCAGAAAGATTATAGGCCGTCGAGCCGGTCGGCGTGGAGATGATTAGCCCGTCGCTTACGCAGCCGGCCAGCGGTTGGCCGTTCACCGACATCTTTAGCTCAATCATTCTAAAAGGCGGCCCGGCTGTGATAAAAACGTCGTTGATGGCTACTGAGCTGAATTTCTCTTTACCGTTACCAAGGACTTTGCAGCCCAACATCATCCGTTTTTCTATAGGTGCTTTTCCCGATACTATCTCATCAAAGCATACCTTGAGCTCACCAACGCTGAATTCTGCGAGGAAACCAAGCTTACCGAGGTTGACCCCTATCACAGGCAAACTCGCCTCGCTCAAATTCCTTACAGTCGAAATAATGCTCCCGTCACCCCCGAAAACAATCGCAAAATCGCATTTCTTTAATATCTCGGCTTTCGCTGGGGTGCTGCCGGATGTCGGCGTTCCACCGTTTTCCGTGAGCGCTGATTCGGACCAACCCACGCTGCCGTTTTCTAAATTCTCGATGCGGTAGCTTGCCGCTATCTCGCCTCTGCCCTTAACAAACGCGGTAAATTCCTCGATCGCTTCGGCAACCGGGCCTTTCTTCGGATCACCGAATATCGCCAGTTTAGGCAGAGATTTCATATCTGGTATCCCTACTGCTATTCACGCATGCTTGCCGCGAAGCGCGATGCCCAGCATATTTTTTGCTGTCTCTGCTATTTTATCGGCATTTACGCCCGCTTCCATAAGCTGGACACCGCGAGAATTGGGCCCTATGGGCTCTCTCGATGCGCCAAGCAAGCGAATTGTGTTGAGCGGCTTGCGTTTGCTGCGTACTTTTTTACCACCAGCCGGATGTCTTTTTCTGTCGGTCGCTTCAGTTGCCGCCAATTCAAGCAGAGCTGAGCCGAACCCACAGGCAAAATGGTGGTCCTCTACGGTAATTATGCCTTTGCCTTCGCCCAAAAGAGATATAACCTTTTTATCGACGGGGGCCGCGAATCGGCCGTTTATCACGTCAACCGCAATCCCCTCCTCAGCCAGTAAAGACGCCGCCTTCAATGCCTCTGTCAGAAGGCTGCCGTAACTGACAATAGCAATAGCCGAATCTCTTGCCTTTTTGACAACCACACTCTTGCCTAACCTGAACGGCTTGGAGCACGCAGCCCTGACGAACTTGCGCGGTGGAACAAGGTCCTTCGGATACCTTATTACTACCGGCCTATTCTCACTGAACGCAAATTTTAGTGCCAGTTTCATTTCGATTTCGTTCGCAGGCGCCGTCAGCACCATATTCGGCATCATTCGCAGAAAGCCTATATCCATTAGCCCGTGATGTGTCGGCCCGTCTGGGCCCACAACGCCGGCTCTGTCAACACAGAAAACCACCGGAAGATTCTGTAACGCCACCTCCTGGAATATCTGGTCGAAGCTCCGCTGCAAAAAGGTCGAGTAGATACAGACCACCGGTCGCAGGCCGCTCCTGCACAGCCCGGCGGCGATGTCCACAGCCGCGCTTTCGGCGATACCTACATCGTAAAACCTTTCGGCGAATCTCTTGCGAAATTCCACAAGTCCCGTGCCGTCACACATCGCGGAGGTTATAGCGACAATTTTTTTATCTTTTGCGGCCAGCTCGGTCAGGTGTTTGCCGAAAGCGTTGGTAAAGCTGCTCCTCTGGGGCGCGGCGGCCGAGGTAATGGCGTTTCCGTTTATCTTGAACGGGCCGGTCGAATGAAATTTGCTGGGTCGCGAGCCGGCCGGGCTGAAACCTCTGCCCTTCTTCGTATAAACGTGCAGAATCGCCGGGTGATTGAAGTGGCCTAAAGCTTCAAACAATTGTACAAGGGGCTCAATGTCGTGGCCGTCAACAGGACCAAAGTATGGAATATTCAGGCTCTCAAAGAGCTGACTGGCCGGCAAAACCATCCGAATGCTTTTCTTCATTCTTTCTATGGCTTCATCAACGCTCTTGCCGAAAACGGGCATGTGCTCAAGAATATTGTGCGTGGTCTTCCGTAAATGCTCATACGTCTGGCTCAGCCGTATCCTCGAGAAGTACTTCGCCAATGCACCCTGAGTAGCGTCAATCGCCATTGAGTTGTCATTGAGCACGATTAGTAACTGCCTTTTGACAAGCCCGAGGTTATTGAGCGCCTCGAAGGAAGCGCCGTTGACGATGCTTGCATCTCCCACCACCGCCACGATCCTATTCGCATCTCGTATCCCGTATCTCGTACCTCGTTTTCGGGCTTTACTTTTTAGTCCTTCGCCCAGCGCCATCCCAATTGCGGTAGCTACCGCAGTGCCGGCGTGTCCGACAACGAACTGGTCATATTCGCTCTCAGCCGGATTGGGAAAGCCGCTTATCCCCTCGGCCTGGCGAAGATGCTCGAACTTGCCTTTCCTCCCCGTGATGATCTTATGCGTGTAGCACTGGTGGCCAACGTCCCACAGCAGCTTATCTTTCTTGAAATCGAAGACCTTGTGCAGCGCCAGCGTTAATTCCACCACGCCGAGATTGCTCGCCAGATGTCCGCCGCTTTTGCTGACTGAGGTTAAAATGAACCGGCGTATTTCCTGCGCCAGGGCCTTCAACTGCAGCACTGATAGCTTCTTGAGGTCCGCCGGACTGTCAACTTGTTCCAGCAATTTACCCATCAATATCCCTCTTGGTCTTGAATATACGAACAATTCGAATTGAAGGTGCGGGTAGCCATCATCAAATTGCGTTTTTTCCAAAAGATTTTGAGCCCTTTTACTATAACAGATCAACCCAGGAACACCACCCCAAAACCGCCCCTTTTCGGACCAGGAGTGCGAATCGCTCCAACTGTCGCGTCAAAAAAAAGGCCGTAAGCATTACGCTTATGGCCCATTGGTTCGTAATAGGAATTCATTTTAGTAAAATAAGAGACTTTTGAAGCTCCGATGCACCAGAGGCGGCGGCCGGATGTGAATCGGCAGATAGAATTCCTTCAGCAAGCTTCCTTGCCTGATCGGCCGATGTTCAAGACCGTCTATTCGATCACCTGTAACCCAATAGACGGGAATACTAAGAACCAGCCACAACATTCCTATCGGACACTTACTTGCTTCCATACCGTATCCCCCAAAAAGCGTATTTAGTTTTATCGGCTTGAGCTTGATTTTTCCGTTAATTTAGTTATGGCATTATTTGCGTGATGCCATACCGAAAAATACTTGGATGCCGCAGGCAAATACCGGGTCCCTGAGCGTCTAATAACGGGTTCGTCTGAGGCATCGCTGCCATACTCTCGCCGGCCGATCTGCGAATCGGGATTTTCAGTATTGATATGTGGCTTCTTAAAAGACCTGGACCCGATACGCCGGTTGGGCCGTGCTTGTCAGTACGACGGAATATGGAAGTGAAATGAAATAGCCGTTTACGTGGATTTCTCCACTTACTGCTACTTTGTCCTCTCCGGCAGTACCAATGCCAATTGCCGCAGCGTATCAGCTTTTTCGCCGAACGGCTCCAATACCGCCACCGCCTCATCGGCCAGCTTTCTCTCCAGCTCTTTTGCTCTTTCAATCCCCACCACCGCCGGGTAAGTGCACTTGGCTGCCCTCGCATCTTTGCCCGCCGTCTTGCCCAACTGGGCGCTCGAGCCGCTTACGTCGAGAATATCGTCCGCTATCTGGAAACCCAGGCCGATCTTCAAGCCATACTCGCATAGGTGGTCGAGACGCTTTTTGCCTGCACCGCCGCAGATAGCCCCCATCGCAGCGGCACATCGGAACATTTTGGCAGTCTTATTTGTATGAATATATTCGAGAATCTTCTTGTTGCAGGCTGCGTTCTCGGCCTTCAAATCGGCGATTTGGCCCGCGATCATGCCGGATGGTCCCGCGTCCTCAGCCAGTTGAGCAATTAGCCTTACCGCAATTTCCGGCTTGTCGATTTGCTTTGCCAAAATCTCAAATGCAAGTGTCAAAAGCGCGTCGCCGGTCAGGATAGCGGTGGCCTCATCAAATGCCTTATGGCACGTAGGAAGCCCTCTCCGAAGATCATCATCATCCATCGCCGGCAAGTCGTCGTGAACAAGCGAATAGGTGTGCACCATTTCAATTGCCGCCGCTGCAATCTCGGCGTTGCGGTCCACCTGCCCGCCGACAAGCTCACAGCACCAGAGCACCAGCACAGATCGCACGCGCTTGCCCGGCGTCCCGAGTGTATAGCGAAGTGCTTCTTTCAGGTCACTAATCACATCCTGCCCCGCCAAGAGCTGCTGCAGAGTGTGATTAACAGACTGCGCGTCTTTGCGTAATTTAAGGTTGAAATCGCTATCCTGCATCTCGTATCGTGCCACTAACGGCTGTTGACAGTTGGTTATCAAAGACAGTAAATAGTAAACAACGAATGGCAAATAGTAAACCGAAAATGATTCTGATTCTTGGTGTTACCGCCTCGAGCAAAGGCCGGCTGGCCTTCAGCCTCGCTGAAAGTATTGGTGCTGAAATTATCAGTATCGACTCGATGAAGGTCTATCGAAGGATGAACATCGGCACTGCCAAGCCGCCCCAAGAGGCCCGCCGGCGAGTCAAATATCATTTGATTGACGTAGTTGAGCCCAGCGACTCCTTCAGCGTGGGTGCCTTTTTCGATGCCGCTCTCAAAGCTATAGAGCAGATAAGAAGCCGCGACAACCCTATCATCGCGGTCGGCGGCACCGCTTTGTACATAAAGGCCTTGCTGTACGGCCTCTTTGAAGGGCCCGGGACTGACCAGCAGATACGCGCCAAATTGCGGGCACAGGCCCGGACTCGGGGCCTGGCACAAATGCACCGAGAATTATACCGGGTCGACCCCGTCGCCGCCGGGCGAATCGACCCAAACGACGCCAAACGCATAGTCAGAGCCCTTGAGGTTTATCAGTTGACCGGCAAACCCATATCGAGCTTTCAGAGACAATGGGATACCCGGGATATGAAACATGATTGGACGATAATCGGTCTGCGACGAGAGAAAACCGAGGAGAGTAAAAGGATCAACGCCAGGGTAAAGAGGATGATCGCGGCCGGCCTGGTAGATGAGGTCAAGTCGCTGCTTGCCGAGGGAAAACCCCTCAGCAAGCAAGCCCGATGCGCAATAGGCTACGCCGAAATGATCGAGCATCTGGCCGGCCGAACCGGCTTGGAAGACGCTGTCGAACTAATAAGAAAGAACACTCGCCGATTAGCCAAGAGCCAGCGAACATGGTTCAAGACATTCAAAAACGTCAACTGGATCGACATCGAAGCCGAAGAACCCCCCGAAAAAATCCTCAAACGCACCAAAGCGCACCTGATGGATACATGGTAGTCCTCCTCTACCAGACGATGGTACAAGAATAGAAGATGTAAACTAATCCAAAAATCGCAGGATAGACACACGGCGTCAGGTGGTTTGGAGCTGCTCCTGTGCGCGCAGGACGGCTGCGGCATCGCCTAAGACAAGCTGCTTTATCAAGCTGGCCGGGACGAGTGTAATTCCCATGCTGAAAATCTTCTCCTCCACCATCGAGCCAATCATTCGCGCGGTTTGCCGGCAAATACCGTGTTCGGTTATCAGGTCTTGCACTATTCTCGATTTGTCCCACCGGCATTTGCCATCCAGCTCCTCGGCCCGGGTAAGTAACTTGGCGTCTCTCAGCTCCTGAATGTCAATCGAAACAACCTGAATTCGAGACCGCTTGAGCCTGCGTTCGAAATGGCATTCACTCAGGACAATAGCGGCCTCCTCGTACTGCGTGGCCGTCAGAACCGCCTTGATTATGGAAAATATCTCGCTGCTTGTTACGTCCCGATGCTCTTGCCTGTGATAAAGAAAATAGGTCACCACCTCGGCAAACTGTTCGGCCATGTACATATCCGCTTGGCCAACGCTTGCAAGAGCGTTGCTGATGGTCCCCATGACTTTTGTGTGCAGATACTCTTCGACAGAGCCATCTTCCTTTATGACTTTGAGCTGTGTCTGCATCTCCTCCTTTTTGCCTCCTTGCAAAAAAGTTAACAACAAAACGAAGTACCACAAGACTCCATCCCTGCCTCTTATGGACGGGGACGGGGGTCTCTACTCTTTGACTTTGGGATTCTCCCAATTACTATTCAAAAAGCATCGGCTGACCGGTCGGCTCAGCCTGCCCAATAATCTCACTGACCTCCTTGATCAGTTCGCCGGCATCCCTGAAGTCACGATAAACACTGGCGAAGCGAATATACGCTACCTTATCAACCCTGCCCAACTGTTCCATCACACTTTCACCGATGAACGCCGATGTAACCTCCTTATCAAAATTCCGAAATATTTTCTCTTCAACTTTGTCGGCTATCTGTTGAATCTGCTCTGCCGAGACAGGTCTCTTATAACAAGCCTTCTGCAAACCACAAATTATCTTGTCCCTCTCATAGGGGACCCGAGATCTGTCCTTTTTCACAACCCAGAGCTTGAAGCTCTCACCTATTTTCTCATAGGTCGTAAAGCGCCTCTTGCACATCAGGCACTGACGCCGCCGCCTGATAACTCGACCCCCATCGCTCGAACGCGAATCGATAACTCTATCCCGATCTTCCTTGCAAAAAGGACATCTCATTTCGTAAATTGCACCTCGTATTGCCCTGGCTGTTCGAGATACGCTTGTGCTCTTGCGCCTGACAATTCACGAGACACGCTTCCTGAAGCTCATCAAGATAACACCACATCTGGACAGTACACGTATTGTAAGACCAATATATAGTATGTCAAAAAAAATCTCGGTCGGTTGGCCGAGGGCCTAGGTCGGAGGTTGTTAGGTTTTATTTCTTGCCGCTCCTAATTCGAGGCTGCACAAGCACTAAGGAAAGAAACTTACGAAAAATTCACGGCATTCTTCGTCACCAGAATTTTTTGAAAAAAAGCCTCTGCGCAGAACGCGCAGAGGCCAACTCGGAAAGAAACTTATATAGCCCCCTGGAAAGGCCTTGGCCGAACGCCTCGAATTATCGCCAAGACCTTCTTATTTGCTCCTGCCTGGGGGTCCTGTGCTATGGTTTAGCCCCACGCGGCAGGATTAAATGGTTGAGCCAGGTTTTTGTGATGAGGCTGCCAGACGTAATGCTTTGGCTATTGCCCGCTTTATTTGCCCAACCTCAAGTAAAGTCTAATAGAAAAATCCATGTCGGACAAATCGCTATGGCGACTTTTTTGGGATTTTTTGACAGCCCGATAAGACTGATGGCGAGGAGTCTGTGGCTAAAGACTATTCACAGTGCCGGAACAAAGCACTTGAGCTTTACAACGTACAGGGCATTTTGCAATGTGAGCCTTGGCTGTTCGGTCAGAGTTCTTCGATCTTGGCCTTGCTTTTGAGTCCGTCAATGAACTTATTAACGGTTTCTTCTCGAATCTGGCCCTCAAGAGCGTCAACTATTTGGCTCTGCACCTCTTCAAGCTCGGCCACGGCAGCGGGCTTTTTGTCGTACACCTTGGCTATGTGAAATCCGAAACGCGTGCGGAAGATGTCACTTACTTCTCCGACACCCAAATTGAAAACGACATCCTCGAACTCCTCCACCATTTGCCCTCTCATAACGTTGCCTAAGTCGCCGCCGCTGTCGGCACAATCGGTATGCTTGTCAACCACCACTTCAAAAGATACGCCGCTCTTCAATTCATCGTGCGCTTCCTTTATGGCATTGTAAGCGGCTTCTTCATCCGTTTGCCAGTTAACATATTTCACAATGTGGGCGGCTCTCGCCTGCTCACCGTATGTGAATTCCTCTTTATTCTCCTCGTAATATTCCCGAATAGCCGCCTTTGACGGCTTTGCCAAATCCTTGCAGGCATCATCGAGCTTGCGCTCAACTCTCATCTGCAGCTCGATCTGTTCTTTTATCTTCTCATCATCTTTTGCGTCAAAATCTTTGTAAAGCTGCTCGGCGTCTGCATATTGCTCTTTTAGCTTGGCCAGGGCGGCCTCAATCTCCTCTTTTGGTATTTCCTCGCCGTTCTCCTTAGCTTCCTGATTGATCAGAATCCTTTCGAGCACGTTCTCTTTCGACCAATCAAGCAGTTGAGCTTCTCGCTCTTGGGGGCTTTGGTCGGTGAACACGCGTTCATAGTCCGGCCTCAAGCGTTCAGCTTCCTGCTTTATAACCGAATCTTCTATTCTTTCACCATTAACAATTAAAGCCATATTTCATACCTCATATCTTGAATTTCGCCCTACTCCCGGCATTTTTTGTGACCTGCCTTTATCCCTTTGCCTTTGCATACCAGTCGGGGTCCTTGGCTAAGTTTTCTCTTGCCTCGAGCGTCATCATTTCAAAGGCCGGGTGAGTGCTCTGCCAGGCCCGCTCGCTAAAGGGGCCTTGTCGCATTTTTTCCACTTCACCGGCGGCCTCGCTGAAATAGCTGCCGTAAATGTGCAGCGAATCGCTTATATCGACATACCTTCCCACCCTCACCGGTTCGCCCCTGTTTGCGGATATGCCCTCGGCGATTATCCTTTGGAGGTCGGTAAGGGCATAGACATTCATAAACCACGCCTTGTAAAGGTCTCTGCTGCGCCAGTGGGTATTCATATTGAGTGACAGCTCGCCCGTCTCATTTGCCACCAGCCGGCACCATACCCGTTGAAGGCACGGCGGGTCGTCCGTGTTCGGATCCGCAGTCGGCATCCAGGTTATCGCCTGGGCCCTGCGGCTGTGTCCGGCCTTTGAGAGATAATCAATAATATACCGAATCTGGTCAACCTTTTCGAAAGGTCTCGCCGAGTTCGGGTCCCGTATGTGCTCCACAGGACTGTACGCGAACAGCCTCTCGTGATATGTATATGTCCACTTGCCCGCGGCCGGGTCTATCCAATGGTCGTGAATGCCGCCGACCACCTCCTGCCGATACGACTCAAGCTCCTCAGGTCCGCCCGGAAAGTTCTTGTGAATCCTCGGCTCACCGAACGGATCAGTCACGGTAACCATAACGGTTGCGTCCTTGCTCGGCGGGTCATCGGGCTTGTCATATTGAGTCCTAATTTCCAACCCCTTGTCCCACACCGCCAGCACGGCCTTCTCCCAGGCCTCCGGCAGACAGCCCGCGCTTATCGCAATCACAGGTATATTCGCAATTGACGTGGCGGTGCTCATCGATAGGTTTCTCCGTGGATCGGTTCTATTTTGGCGCGTCCCTGTTAGAAATTCTCAAGGTCAATCTCTTTTTTGGTGATGTTATACATCTTCTGGTACTTGGCAGGCAGATCCGCCAGAGCCCTTGTGGCGAAGAAGGCGTATTTGCTCCCCGGCCAGCGGTGCTTGATGTCCCGACAAGCCTTGACCATCTGCCCATAGCCCATCACCGGCAGCCTTCCCATGCTTCGCTGGTTTACCACCCACTCCCA
>CAYWOD010000003.1:0-2811 GCA_964459805.1 uncultured Pirellulales bacterium | reverse complement strand
CATAGCCCATCACCGGCAGCCTTCCCATGCTTCGCTGGTTTACCACCCACTCCCAAAGCCGTTGCGCCTCCACCTCTTGCTCGAAGCTAAGCTTCTTGAATTGAGGCGTCGGCTGTTGGGGAGGGTTAGTCGGTATTGTCTGCTGGGCGTTGGTTTGGTGGGGTGCCTGGGCCGGGCCCGTTGGCTGTGGCTCAGCGGTGAGTCTCTCCCGGTCCTCCTTCACCTGATCCCAATAGCCTTTCTCAGGTTCCTGCGACTGCGGCTCCTTCTCGGAGGTGAGTGCACCTATCAGGACTACCACAACCACGACGGCGACGGCTACCCCGGCTATTTTCAGCCAAAACGTATTCATAATTATCCTACACCTTCTAACATTGATAATTGGTCGTCGATTACTTATAATACATTCTACTATTTGGCTGGCCTTTTTCAATTGTAAATATCGGACATCCGCCTGTAGCGGACAAGATAATATACGGTCAATTTCAGATGTTCACAGGGCTAATAGAGTCAATTTGCACGGTAAAATCGGCCCGTGCGAGCGCAAAGGCGATACTGCTGACTGTAGATCTGGGCGGCCTGGCCCAGGACGCCAAAATCGGCGATAGCATAGCCGTAAACGGCGTCTGCCTTACAATTGCAAAGCTCGACGGGGCCGTCGCGACCTTCGACGTCAGCACTGAAACATTGGCAAAATCGGCCCTTGGCCGATTGAGGGCGTCGTCGCAGGTCAACGTCGAGAGGGCTATCAAACCAGCGGACCGGTTCGGCGGACATTTCGTCCAGGGCCATATCGACGGGGTCGCAACGATTAAGGCAATTGAGAGGCACGGTGAATTTGTCGATATAGAATTTGCCGCGGGGCCGGAGCTGCTCGACCAAATGGTACCCAAAGGCTCGGTTGCCGTGGACGGGATAAGTTTGACGATAGCCGGTCTGGACGAGAGCACCTTCACCGTTGCGCTGATACCACAAACACTGAAAGAAACGACACTCGGCAGCGCAAAAATCGGCGATTTGGTGAATATCGAAACCGATATAATAGTTAAAACCGTCAAGAAACAGCTCGAAAAGATTTTGCCGCACTCCCACCGGCTAACAGCCGAAAGACTAAAAGAACTGGGCTTTTAGCCGGCGTTCGTGGCTGATTGCAGAAGCCAAAGGTTATTATGAAAGGCGACGGCAACAATTCGATAAGCGATCAAATGGTCATCGGTATCACTATGGGCGATGCTGCGGGTATCGGTCCGGAGATAGTTGTCAAGGCGCTGGCCGACCCGGATATTCGCAAGGCGGCCAAGTTTATCGTCTTCGGTATGAACGAGCAGCTTTGTTACGCCGCCGACGCCGCCGAGATTGAGCCTTTCTGGGGACGCCACCAGCACGAAAAGATCAGCCGCGAATATCCCTTCAAGGTCGTCGTGGCCGACTATGATGAGTATTCCGTACCGTCCTGGATCAAGGGCCCCAGCAAGTTTGCCGGCGAGGCATCGGTAAGGTTCTGCCTCGATGCCGTTGACGCGGCGCTGGACGGCATCATAGACGCCGTCGTTACCGCACCGATCAGCAAGAAAAGCTGGAAGCTCGCCGGCGCCACCTGGCCGGGACACACCGAAATGTTGGCCGAACGCTGCAAATCCCCACGCAAGGCGATGATGTTCGTCGCCGGGCCGCTGAAACTGGCCCTGGCAACAACTCACGAGGCCCTCTTCGAGGTCCGGAACAAGTTCACCATCGGCTGCGTCTTCGAGCCGATAGATCTGTTAAATGACGCACTGAAGGAGTACTTCGACCTGGATAATCCGAAAATCGGCGTTGCGGCACTGAATCCGCACGCCGGCGAGGACGGCCAATTCGGCGACGAAGAGCAGCGCATAATTTCGCCCGCAATCGGCTTGGCACAGCACCACGGAATAAACTGCCTCGGCCCGTTCAGTGCCGACACGCTCTTCCTCCGGGCCGCCCGCGGCGAATTCGACGGAGTCGTGGCAATGTATCACGACCAGGGCATGATTCCCGTCAAGCTGCTCGATTTTGCCCAGGCGGTCAACGTAACGATCGGCATACCCATCATCCGGACCTCGCCCTGTCACGGAACGGCCTTCGATATCGCCGGCCAAAACATCGCCGGCCCAGCCAGCATGAAAGCTGCCATAATTACCGCCGTACAAATGGCCAGTACAAAGAAGAATTTAGAATTAAAAATTGAGAATGGAGAATTGGTGGCTCAGCAAGAAGAGAGAGCAATGAATGAAAACCAAGGGAAGTGTCAAGAAAGGGATATTCAGGAGAGAACCTTCTCTTTTGCCTGCCGAATCGTAAAACTCTACGAGTTCATTGCAAAGAGCCGAGGAAGTGGAGAGATTCTGGGCAGACAGCTTTTACGCTCGGGCACATCGATTGGGGCCAATTTGGAAGAGGCTACGGGAGCACAAAGCAAGGCCGATTTCATCTCGAAATGTAATATCGCTCTTAAAGAAGCCCGAGAGGCCTACTATTGGCTTCGCCTCTTCATGAAAACAGATGTTGTTCCCACTGACAAGCTAAGCGACTTGTCCGACGAAGCGAATGAACTGGTTGCAATCTTGACCACAATCGTAAAAACATCCCGAGCTGACAGTAAATCCGGGGGTGAGAAAAGGTCAGGTCGGAAATGAAACGTATCCAAATTCTAAATTCTCCATTCTGAATTCCTCCTGATGCAGACTAAGCGGCAAATCCAGCAGTTGCTTGCCTCGGCGGGTGTCTCTCCTAACAGGCAGCTCGGCCAGCATTTTCTTATCGACCTCAACCTGATGCGTTTGCTTATAG
>CAYWOD010000002.1:0-56316 GCA_964459805.1 uncultured Pirellulales bacterium | reverse complement strand
GGGGACAGGAGAGTATGTTGGTTCGCTGGTTAGCTGCCTAAGTGATGGAACCATCACCAACTGCTACGTTGAGGGCGGCAGCGTTTTGGGTAATCACCCCGTCGGCGGCCTGGTGGGATTAAATTTGGGCACAATCACCAACTGCTATTCAGAAGGCAGCGTGTCTGGAAATAGTTATGTTGGCGGCCTGGTGGGATGGAATGATGGTACAATCACTAACTGCTATTCGATCGGCGACGTTGAGGGAGAGGACGATGTCGGCGGGCTTGTGGGAGGCAATGGTGGCACAATAACCAATTCCTATGCGAGCGGTGGCGTTTTGGCGAATGAAGAAGTCGGCGGACTGGTGGGAAAAAATGGCTGGTATGTTCCAGCGTTGGTCTTCTACTTCGGTACGATATCCAACTGCTATTCGACCGGCAGCGTTATAGGAACGACTGCTGTCGGCGGACTGGTGGGATACAATGAATACGGAGAGGTTATGGCTTCTTTCTGGGATACTGAAACCAGCGGACAGCCAACCAGTGATGGCGGGATGGGTTTACCAACAGCCGAGATGCAGAATCCGAACACATTTATTGACGCTGGCTGGGATTTCGTTGGCCAACCGGACGGCCCCAGTGACATTTGGGCTGAGCCTGCAGGGGGAGGATATCCGGTCCTGTGGTGGGAGCTTTCGCCCTTGGCTCCATTGCCTACCTTTTCGGGAGGATCAGGAACCGCTGACGACCCTTACCTCATCTCAACACCTAATGACCTGAACGGAATCGGCCATAATCCAAGATTAATGGGAGCACGTTTCAAGTTAATCGGTGATATTGATTTGATAAGGGTTGGGGTTTATATCATTGGTAGTCAGCTATTTCCATTCACCGGTGAGATTCACGGCAATAGTCATAGAATCTCAAACTTTACCTACAGTTCCACAGGAACAGACTATGTAGGTCTTTTCGGATACGTTGACGATGCTAACGCAGTAATCAAAGATTTGGGATTGATTGATCCTGATGTTGATGCGGGAACAGGAGGCATTGTTGGTTCTCTGGTTGGCTACGTGAAAGACGGAACCATTACCGGCTGCTATGTTGAGGGCGGCAGCGTTTCCGGGCGTAACCGTGTCGGCGGTCTGGTGGGAGTGGTGGAAGAAAATTATTATGGCACAATCACCAACTGCTATTCAAGCGCCGCCGTTTCGGGAGATGCTTATGTCGGCGGCCTGGTGGGAAGGAATTATGACGGTGCCATTTCAAACTGCTATTCGACCGGTAGCGTTACGGGAACAGGAGGTGTCAGCGGGTTGGTGGGAGGGAATGACGGAGGCACAATTACCAACTGCTATTCAAGCGGCAACATTACGGGGGATGATTTTGTCGGCGGTCTGGTGGGATTTAATAGGGGAACAATAACCAACTGTTACTCGTTTTGTAGCATCTCAGGAGCAGCCTATGTCGGTGGTGTGGTAGGAGAAAATAATATAGGGAACGTTTCCTACTGCTATTTCGAAGGCATAGTGTCAGGAACAGGTTCTTATTCAGGGGGAATAGCAGGAATAAATCGGTCTGGTGCAGCAATATCCAATTGCTATTCGTCAGGCAGCGTTTACGGATATGGCCAAGTCGGAGGTTTGGCAGGAGGGAATTTCAGAGGAATCATTTCTGACGGTATTCTCATCAACTGCTACTCAACGAGCACTGTTGAGGGAGATAGAAGTGTAGGGGGGTTGGTAGGATTAAACAAAGCGGTGGTTTTAAACAGTTACTCTACAGGTAACGTTTCAGGTGTTGAAAGTGTCGGCGGCCTGGTAGGTAAAAACTCGTACAGCACTTCGGGCTATGGGGAGATATCTAACTGCTATTCGGGGGGTAGTGTGTCAGGAACAACTGATGTGGGTGGGCTGGTTGGATTGAACGATTCTGGTACGGTCAGCAATGCCTTCTGGGATATTGAGACCAGCGGGCAGACTACGAGTGACGGCGGAATTGGTAAGACCACGGGCGGGATGCAAATGGCGAGCACGTTTGCCGATGCCGGGTGGGATTTTGTTGACGTTTGGGAGGTCTGTGAGGGGATGAATTATCCGATATTGGTGTGGCAGATTCCGGTGGGAGATTTTATATGTCCGGATGGTGTGAACATGAGCGATTTTTCGTTTTTCGCACGCTATTGGCTACGGCAGAACTGTAATTCACGGAATGCTTTTTGCATGGGGATAGATCTTAATCGGTCCGGAACGGTCGATGTGGTTGACTTGGGGATATTCCTCGAGAACTGGCTGGCAAGTGTCGAATAGTCGCGGAGGAAGTGTCGAAGCAAGCAAATCCTACTTTGGGGGACCTCTTTGTGAAATCCGCCACGGGCGGATTGCAGGCGATATCAACGGAGACAGAATAGTGAATTTTCTTGATTTGGCCATCATTGCAGAGCAGTGGATGAGGGAAGAGTGAATGCGAATCCTTCGGCGGTGCTCAGGACAGGTATCGAATATCGAATTTTGAATGGTGAAGTTGAGATTGCCGTACCCGCTTTCGCGGGCACAAGCTCTGCTGCGCTCCTCGCAATGACGGCGGGTGTGGTCTGCTAATTGGGGGCAATGAGAATCATTTTGGCGAGTTTGGCCCTGGCTCTCTCATAAGCGGTGGGGTCTTTTTCCCAATCGAACCAGGAACCGGCCAGAGGGAGTATCACCTTTTGAGCTTCGGCTGCCAGACCCTTGTGTTCGAGGATGGCCAGGTATTCGTAGTCTTCAATTGAGTCTCGCAGGGCTTTGAGGCGCAGAGACGGTGCGATTCCTTCATATCCGACGGCACGCCCGGGATAGACGATGGTCCCCTCGCCGTTATAGACGAGATTTGGCCGGCCATAGGTCCAGGGGTCGGTCCAGGGGTCTTGGGTCTGCCGCCAGTAGGACATGCCACCCCAGTAGAGCAGGCCGCGAATGCGATACCGCCACGAGATCCAGGCCGGGACGCGGTAGTGGAGCAGTGGATAGTCGATATGCCACCAGGGGCTCGGACTCTTGCCCTGACACAGCGCCGTGTACGTCCAGATGGTCTCGCCGAGGGCCTGGCGTTTGACGGCACTTTCGGGCCTGAACAGGCAGAACAACGGGCACCATATATCGATGGCGCCGTGAAGCTCGCCCCAATCTGAGTTGGCGCCCGATTTGCCTTTCTCCGTCCAGGTTTGTTCTACGACCATAACCTTGACAACCGAGTTGGCCTGGCGGATGGCCCGGCCCCATCTCTGTACGAACTTGTACGCCTCTTCGTCGTTCGGCTCATCCTTGAGATAGATGTAGAAGGTTACGTAGGGGCGGTCCAGCTTTGCCGCCGCATTGCTCCAGCTTTTTAGCCAGGCACCGAGCTTGTCGCGCTGCTTGTCGGGGTCTTTGACGACGCCGACCGGACTGCGAACGGCAATGGCGTTGACATGGTAACGGTCGATAAACTCTCGTAGCCTGCGGACCTGCTCGGTTGGAATGCTATACGACCCATCGGGTTGAGCTACGGGCACGAGGGGGCCCGGCGGCGTGGCATTTATGCGGTGGCGTGTCAGGAGCTCGGCACACTGGGTCTCGGCTACCTCCCAATCTGCCGGTTCTTTCTCTTTGGCCTCTTTGGCCCGCTGGCGATAATAACTTCTCATTCTCGCCGCCGGCGAGCCGAGAGCGGTTTGGAGCGTGGAGACACGCGGCAAAGCAAAATCCCATACGGTCAGGGTGACAGGGATATCGACGACCTTGCCGCCTTGCGCCACGACGCGGTACGTGCCGCGGTATTGGCCGGGTTGCGCGCCGGCCGGGACGTACACATCGACCCAGAAACCATGCGTCTGCCCTGCGGGCAAATCAAATGGGACGGCATCAAACCTCGCCTCGCCCAGCGCCTCGCGCGACTGCGGATGTTTGAATGGAATCAGGGGATCGGGATACCACCCGGGCTTAAACGGGTCGTTTCGATACGTCCCAGCGGTCAGCTTCAACTGATGCTGTCGGTAAAGCCGGGCGTCCTCGGCCCGCAGGACTGCTGCTTCGGGTCCTTTGAGGTCACCGGGCCGAACCACGACCCCTTTAACAGGAGCATCGGTGCGCACCAGAATCTGAAAGCTTTCCCATTCATTTCGCGCTGCCGAAACCTTAACGGAGGTTCCTGTGCCTGCGGGCTCATCGCGGAGCACACGGCAGGTTGACGTCGTCGTCCATACCCGCCAATCCGCTCCCGCCGTCTGCAAAGTGACAATGCAGACAAGAGCACCGACAACACAATGTGCATATATTCTCTTCATCGTTTTGCCCCTTATCTGAGTAGCAAGCAGCACCGCTCATTGAATTGGTCCGATGTAGTCATGGGCGATCACCACGTTGTCGATGTACAGATGATGTTCGCTTCTGGCCACCCAGCTTCCGCCCAAATAGACATTGAGCCAAACCGCCTCAATCCTGAGCGTATCGACATCGCGCATACGAACATCCGTCTTTTCAAAGGCCGGTTTCCCATCGACCCAGCCTCGCAGAATACCATCGTTTTTGCCCGGCGTGTTCATCTTGGCATACTGTTCAATGCAGTACCAGCGATTGTTTTGAAGGTAGCCGCGTTTTTCCGTCTCCCACATCCAACCGGATCCATAGCGTCCCTTCATATCCGCATGGTAACAGTAATAGCCGAGAGGTGTTTTCCCATCGACCTGCCTGTTGAACTGGCCGCGGGCCGACCATCCGTTACGCCCGTTCGACGGACGGCCGCCCCAGCCGGCCCGGCCATAGGTCCCGGAGATACCCGGCATTTTGCCCCCTGCCGCCGGGTCCCAGTCGTCGGCGAACCTCAGGTAGTAGCGGAAGTAAATCTCCTGCGGTTCGGTGCCGATCTGATCTTTGAAACGGTACAGGATGCTTGTGCCGTAATGCCCGTCGCGCTCAACCTTGATTCGCATCGCCCTGCCTGCCAGCGGCTCGAACTTTCGCGCCGGGTCGGATGAAACCGCCTCGACGCGCTCGGGCTCGCTGCGCATACCAAATTCCCTGTACCAGTTGTCCGACTCGAAGTCGCAGGAAAAAACGGTATCCTTTCTATCGCGTGAAGATGGTTCGGCTCCTTTGAAGTGTCTGTCGGCAAAGTCCATATACTGGCGCCAGTCGTATTGGGTCAGGCCGTGTCCGCCGGTGCGAATATGATAGCCGATCCTGCCCTTTTGGACGGGGCTATTGAGGGCAGGCATCTTCTCGACCTCCAGACCGTTGAGGCCCAGAAGGTGATAAACCGGCTCGGCATTCTTGCAGGAAAGAAACTCACCGCGAGGGTCGGCCCAGAGGTCCTCGTCGGCACTGGCGACATACACCGGCCGAGGCGCCATCAATGCAACGAGGATATGCTGATCAACAGGCAGCCGGTCTTCTTCGCCGTTGTACTTCTTGAAATTATCGCAGAACCAATGAGGAAAACTGGTGTTAATCCGCTTAACGGTCTCGCCGAAGCGCCTCCGAGATAATGCCGCGCCCCCGCAGCCGGAGTCGTTGGAAATCACCAATGCAAACCGCTCATCACGCGCTCCGGCCCAAAGCGACGTCTTGCCAAGACGCGAGTGGCCCAGGACGGCAACTCGGCTTTCATCTATCGCCTTATCGCTCTCGAAGTAGTCCATTGCCCGGGCAAGGCCCCACGCCCACGCGCAGATAGAACCCCACGCATCCGGCGCACGCTTGCCGTCGATGAGCTTATCAAAGACCGGATGTACGCCGTTCTTGAAACCGTCGTGGTAGTCAGGGTCAATGTCCCCATAGTAGATTGTCGCCAGAGCGTACCCGCGAGCAAGAATCTTCTCAACCGGAAACCGCGAATAACTACTTCCGCGCGACTGCTCGGTGGCCTTGCGACCACCGCGCATCCAACGCGTTGACAGCTTGATGGCAGGATCGGCGTGGACCGTGTGGTTGCCGCCGAAATTCAAGATAACGAAAGTCGGCACGGGCTTTTTGGCAGCGCTGGGCAGATAGACGAGGATATCCATACTCGGCCCATCTTCTTTGCCGGTAAAGTTCACCGTTACCTGCTTACGCGTAGCCAGGCCGCTCAGTGCCTTGTGGTTTAGGTCAAAAACCTTGAAAGTCATTCCGTTCGGTCGGCCGAGCGGCGCCCTTCCGTAAACGTATTTGCGGAAAAGCTCAAGAATCTCAGGCCTGCGTTTCGCACGCCACATCTCGGCATCGGCGAGCTTCGTCCCGTCAGCCATAACGAGGGGGTCGGGCAAAGTATAAGCCGGCACCTTTTCCTCGTGGTAGATAAACTGCGTCCCACGCCGGGCGGCAGCGTCGGATACTTCGCGCCTGGCCTGCCAGCTCTGCTCCTGCTTTGCTTGCGAAGCCTGTGCACGACTATGAACATAAGTAACGCCTGTAACCATCAACATAATCAGCCCCACGGTTAGATTATTCCTGTGCATCGAAAACCTCCTTTCCCGGTCGATAGCACCGCTTTACTCGTCTATGGCAGATCGCCCCGGCCCGCCAACACTGCAGCAGCCGAAATGCTTCTGCCATTTACAAACTGACAACACACATCATCTACATTTTCTTGCGTTTTGGCAAGATTCCTAGCAGATTATCTTCATAAGACGCACCAAAGTTTGGCTTGTGTGCCCTTTTGGGGGATAGGATAGGTAAAAGATGGGTTGAAAATCCGGGACCGATTGTGTAGTCTAATGGAGGCAGAATTCTTAGTAGGTTGCTGAATCGTGCATGTGGGAAATATCAGTCAGCCGGGAGAAGGAGTCGAATAGGGAGGTGCGAAAATGATCACGCAAAGTGTCACGAAAGATGGGGGAATACAAGAGCTTAGCCGTCGAGAGTTCTTAACGACGAGTTGTATGGCCGTCTCCGGCGCAGGGATCGGATTAGGGGCGCAGAGGCTGCTGGGCGGAGAAGGCGCAAAACCGATAGAGGCGCCGAACATCAATCCGGGATACATCGGACCTCAATTCTTCGATAAACGTGAAGAGGAGGCGCTGTTGGAGGTGTTGGAGTCTCGGTCACCTTTTCGTTATTGGGGGCCGGGTAACCCGGCGAAGGTGCTGCGCTTTGAAGAAAATTTTGCGAAATATATGGGCACGCGCTTTGGATTAGGGGTGACGTCGGGCACGGCGGCTCTGGATTGCGCGGTGGCGGGTCTGGGTATTGGGCCGGGCGATGAGGTGATCGTTCCGGCTTACACCTGGTGGTCGGACTATACCTGTGTGGTGCACGCGGGGGCGCTGCCCGTCTTTGCCGAGATCGACAGCACCTTCAATCTCGACCCGGCGGACTTCGCGAGAAAAATCACGCCTCGGACCAAGGCCGTCATTGCCGTCCACCTGCTCGGCGGGCCTTGCGATATGGATCCCATCATGGAGACCGCCCGTAAACGCGGGGTAGCGGTGTTGGAGGATTGCGCGCAATGCGTGGGCGGCTCGCATCGCGGAAAGAAATTGGGGGCCATTGGTGACGTGGGCATTTACAGTTTTCAAATCAACAAGATAATTACCTCGGGCGAGGGCGGTGCGGTGGTGACGAGCGATCCGGTCATTTACGAGCGCGCGGCCCGCTTCCACGATATGGGCACAATACGCCGGGTCTTTGTTGACCGTGTGGGGTCCAGCCGGGTGCAAACCTTCGCGGGGGAGAACTTCAGGATGAGTGAGTTCACCGGGGCCGTGCTCGGCGCGCAACTGACCAAGCTCGATTCCATGGTCGCTCAACTGCGCGGCAACGCAGAGGCCATCTATAATGGCATTAAAGACCTCGCCGGCATTCGCCTGCGCCGCCGTCCCGACCCACAGGGCGATATCGGTTACGCTGTTTATGTCGAAACCAAAGACAAAGCAGCTCGCGACCGCTGCATCCGGGAGCTGAGGAAACGAAGGGTCCCGGCGTCCACACTGACCGGATCGGTTCTGCTGCCCGTGCAGGAATCCGTGATGAACAAACGAACGCGGCATCGCGACTGGCCGTCGTTTAACAGCCCGGAAGGCAAGAGAATCAAATATGGCCCGGATAGCTGCCGGCAAACGCTGGGGGTCTTCGACCGTTTCGTCCAGGTCCGCGTCGGCCCGAAATACACCCAGCGGATTAACGACTATGTAATTGACACCATCCGGCAGGTCTATAACTGTCTGACGTGATGTTCTGCGAGTATGCGATGTTGCTGATGTGGCAGTAGGGCGGTCCTGCCTTGCGGCGTAAGTACTGGGGAATTGTTCGAACTGCTATTTCTTTCCGCCGAGCGATATTAGATGCCGGTAGGTCCTTATGTACATAACGCCGTTAGCGACCGCCGGTGTAGTGTAGGTGAGCTCGCCCAGAGGAATGCGGGCGAGGAGCTGGAATTCATCCGAAGCGGCCAGGACAACAACATCGCCTTTCTTGGAAATGCAGTACAGCCGGTCGTTGACACACACGGGCGATCCGTAGAAACTGCCGTCAACGCGCTGCCGCCAGATCTGCTCGCCGGTTGCCGCGTGGACGCACGTTACGTTTCCGTCATCGGCCCAAAGAAACAGCAGGTTGTTCTTGACCAGAGGTGTGGGCACCAGGGGAACCGATTTGGTGATGTCATACACTATCTTCGGCTCGCTGCCGTTGTCTTTTGAGCCCGGCCGGACCGCAACCAGCCGAGTCCCTCGATTTCCAAAGCCATAAGAGGCGATAATCAGACCGTGCGCGAACACCGGTGAGCCGACACAACGGTCAAGGAAAACGTCTCCCACCTCCCAGTTGGTCAGGCCTGAGCTGGGATCAACGCTGGTGATCCCATGGGCCGTGCTGGTGAAGATTAGCTCAGGCGCACCGGTTTCGGGACGGTAAATGCAAGGGGTGGAGGCCGGGGTCAAGCCGCTGCGGCGTTCGAGCTGCCAGCGGGTCCGACCGGTCTTTCGATCCACGGCGATCAGAAAAGCCTTGCCCTGCTGGTCGTTGGCGAGCACGACGAGATCATCAAAGACGATCGGCGAGGCGCCGCTGCCGTGCATGCTTTTGAACGGACCCAGATTGCGGCGCCATTTTTCGTGACCGTTGTGGTTCAGCCCGAGCAGCGTGACTTCATAGGGTGTCGTCCATGTGACATACACGCGCTCCGCATCAGCCGCCGGGGTCGAGGAGGCAAAGCTGTTGTCGCGGTGGTGTCTATAGAGCCTGGACGGATAGTCTCGCTCCCAGACGATGCCGCCGTCTGCGGTGTCCAGAGACAGAATCATCCGCCTGGCGATCTTAGTGTCGGTGCAGGTCAGGAATATCCTGCTGCCCCACAGCACCGGCGAGGAATGGCCGACTCCGGGCAGTTTGACCTTCCAGTTGTAGTCCTTCTCGGTCCATTTGACAGGCACAGTGGCGGCATCGCTGATGCCGGCGCCGCTCGGACCCCGAAATCGGGACCATTCGGCCGCGCCGAGTCGCAAACCTGACCCAAAAAGAACCAGCAGAGCGGCAATCGGTAACAGGCGATGGCTCATTACAAAAAGTTCCTTAATCGAGATCTCGCAAATGCGCGGCCCGGCAACACGCATAGACCTTTCGATACATTATATTACCAAGTACGTAATCATTGCCAAAGACATATATAGACTATCCCGTGTGAGCAGATCAATCAGGCTCCGTTTACATTACCGCCGAAGGAGGATATATGCGTCAGTTTCAGGTACAATGGGCGAAAAGTCTGAAAAAGCCGGATTTTTTTGTAAATCCCGGGGTTGCTATATGTCTTTATAATGGTCGTGGATTCAGGAGGTTTTGTTGGATAGCCGTTTGGACGAAAATCTGGTTTTGGCCTCCCGTGCGGGAGATAAGAAGGCGTATGCGTGCCTTGTGAAGAGGTATTACAAGCATATTTTCATAATGTGCCTGGGCATTCTGGGCCGCGTTCACGATGCTGAAGATATTGCCCAGGAGGTAATGCTTAAAGGTTTTGTAAATATAGGCAAACTGCGGGATGCTTCACGATTTGGCGCATGGATTGCAAGGATTGCCAAGAACCTGTGCGCCGATCACATTCGCAGAAAAAGGCTTGCCAGGCAAATCACAGCTAAAAAGCAAACAGCCCCGAGCCAAGCGGAGGCTCAGAGTGAGCGTTTGCAGCGGGCTTTGGAGAAATTGCCGCGGGAGATGAGATTACCGCTTGTGATGTACTTTTTTGACGGAGAGAGCGTAAAGACGGTTGCAGAGAAGTTGAATATATCCCGTTCGGGGGTATATCAAAAACTGAGAACTGCAATAGAGCAACTGCATGACCTTTTAGTGAGGAAGGAGACCCAAAATGACTGATCCCTGCAATAAAATCCGGGACAGGATAGCGGATCGTATTTTCGGAGCGTTGAGCGCCGAGCAAAAAGATGCCCTCGAAAAACATACAGCCGTCTGCCCGCAGTGCACGCTATATGTCAAAGCCCTGGAGGGCGAAGCGAGCTTGCTCAAGGAGTTTCGCCGGGAGCTGGATGCCGCAATGAAGACCCGAGAAGACAGGGTGATAGAAGCCCTTAATCGTACCGTCTCAGGCAAAGGCGAAATACTCTCGGTATGGCGAACCATTGCCCAAAGTAAGATAACCAAACTTGCTGCGGCAGCCGTGTTGATAATAGCGCTCTTGGCGGCAGTCAAAATGCTCACCAAGGATGAATCCGAGCCTGAAAGACCCACCAAGGTTGTCAAAGAAGAACAGCGTGGCTCGGATGACACACTCAAGCAACCGGCGCTGGTCCTTGAGCAGGAATTGAAAAGGGTCGATGAGATGTTCGCCGCAGGCGACATCGACGGGCTGGTGGAGATGCTTGAGAAAGGACAGTGGAAAGCCAAGATTGCGGCGGCAGGCTGCCTCGCAAAGATCGGCGACGCACGGGCGATTGAGGCATTGTCAAGGCTGGCCGGCCAGTGGCAGGGCAGCGACGCGGAGAATCCATTTGCGCAAGCTATTGAAGAAATCGAAAGCAGGTCAAAGACTGAAGAGCCGAATGATGTAGAGACCTCTGGGAAGCAGGTCGTGGTGGTGCCGCAAAAGCCTGAGTTTGAACCCGAAGGTGTCTTGAGCGGGGTCATTAGCGACGCCAATACCGGTGAGCCGATCAAGGATGTCCGCGTTCGAATCTACTGCTACGATCACGGAGAGCAGCACACCACTACAACCGACAGCAACGGCGTGTACAGTTTCAAGGCAATTGCCAAAGACGGCCCCTACGTAATCAGACTTGAGGCGGCCGAACACATAACTGCCGAGGAGTGGAAACGTCCCTTGGAGCCCGTGCAGTTAAAACGGAACGCCCAGTTTGTCAAGGATTTTGAACTTGCCCGCGGCTGCAAGGTTACTATCAAAGTGGCCGATGAGAAAGGCCAGCCTGTAAAGGACGTCCGTTTTTATGCAGCTTATGTATCGGACGAGGTGGGAAGGGGGCCGAAAGACCTCGTCCGTTCAAACGAGAAAGGCATTGTCGTCATTGGCGGGCTAAAACCGTCCGAATATCTGATAAACGCCTGGCATCGTGATTATGCGTCGGCCGGACGAAAGGTCCTTCTGGAACAGCCGCGCCAGACAGAGTCCATCGCGTTCGAAATGAAGAAAGGCACCGAGGTCGCCGGCAAAGCGATTTGCTCGGATGGGCTCCCCGCCTCCGGCTGGGAAATTGACCCTACACCCAACTGGTGGCACAGCGTTACTTCTCCGTCAGGGCTTCCGATTAACGACGATGGGACCTTCCTTCTGCCGCATATCGTTCCCGGCGTATATAACGTTGCCACACGAATACGCGCTGATGACGGCTCAAGCAGTAGCGTGTGGTCCACTGATGTGAACCTGCCCCCCAAGGATGGATTTCTTGAATTGAGGATTCCGAAGCCTTCTCCGCACAACAGGGTCAGTATTTCGGGCAGCGTGAAGTTTGTGGGAGGTGAATCGGCCCGAGGCACGTGGATACACGTTCGAAGCGACTCCGGCCATTACGGAAGCACCTACCTGGAAAAGGGGCAAAGCGAATTCACGATCGGCAATCTCGTTCCCGACCTCTACACAATCGATTTCACCGCGGGCGGCGCAGAACGGAAGGTTTACAGGAATATTAAGGCGCCGAGCGAAGGGCTTGTTCTTGAGATTCCCGTGAAGAAGCGGATTCGACTGGCTGGAACCGTCGTGGACAAGCAAACAGGCGGGCCGATCAGCAAATTCCGGATAGCACCGGCAGGAACGGTCGACTGGCAGGAGATTAGCGACCCCAACGGCCGATTCAGCATCCAGACGACCGGTCAAGACTGCCAGGCCGTCCGCGTCGAGGCCGAGGGATATGCCCTGAAAACAAGCCCTGAAATCTGCCCCGATGCCAACGAGCCGGTCGTCATCGAGCTTGGAATCGGCGGCGCAATCGAAGGCACAGTCGTTGACCGGAACGGAACGCCCATTGCTGGAGCAAAGATAAACTATAGGTACAAACGCAGCAGAGATGAAGAGTCGGACGGTAAGTACATAACCAGCACCGACGCCGACGGAAAATTCGTAATCGAAGAGCTCTCGCCGGACAGCCAGTCAAATTGGTTTGTAATCACGCACCCCGATTATGCCCCGCTCCTCAAGTTCATCGACGTCGAGGAAGGCTGTATTACCGAGGTCGAGCTCGTATTACAAAGAGGCGGAACCGTTGAGGGCTATGCCTATGACCACCGTGGAAAGCCGCTGGGCGGCGCTACTTTGTATTTTATGAGTGAGAGCCAGTATAGCTACTGGAAAGAAAATCGGGCGCGCTTGGGGTCGGTGGTAACCGACAGCAACGGTTTCTATCGGCTGGAACACCTGCCCGAAAGGCTCTGCTATGCCTTCAGAGAAGACCCGGAAGAGCAGTTAGGCGTCGTCAGTACAGGCGTCCTGCCCAAAAACACAGAGACAACACGTCTCGATATCGGCGGCAAATGGCGCACCACCGGCCGGCTTTTAGAGAATGGCCTACCTCTGGCCAACGACCGAATGTTGCTAAATTACGAGGCCGGGGTCGCCCAAGCCTTCAAGGCATACGCACTGACCGATTCGGACGGCCGATTGACTTTCCACGGAATACCGACCGGACGATGGACACTATACTTCGCGATCCCAGGTATGCGCGGATGGGATAAGTGGGCTCAGCTGGGCGGCTTCGAATTCGAATCGGGCGAGGATTTAGAACTCGGAGATCTGGAAGTAATCCTCGCCCAGCTCACCGTCGAGATGACCCCCGAAGACCCCAATGAGCCGTTGGAGCAGTGGTACGTTTTCATCCAGCAATTCAATGAGAAAGTGTTTTGGGGGCGACGAGCCGGTCAACTCGAACCTCGTAACGACGTTTTGGACCCATACGTCTTCTCAGGACTCGTGTGCGGCAAATATGAGGCCATTGCCCAGCGCGACAATTACCCGACGATTCGAGGACTCTTCGAGATACAGCAGAGGCAAAAAGAGCACAGAATTAATTTGAGGATTCCCTCCGGCTCGGCGTCACTATCGGGGAAGATAACCTCAGACGATCCGGAGAGATCCCTACCCCAGTTGATGCTAAGGAGCAGCGACCAGGCAATAACAACGGCAATCCGGCCGGCCGGCGACGGCAGCTACAAAATCGAGAACTTAGCGGCCGGTAACTACGTCATAGGCAGAGCTTCTGTCGCCCTGAGTCGTACATCAACGCTCAAAGAAATAAACTTGGGCTCCAACGAGCATAAGACCCTTGATATTGGAGTCGGTCCTGATGCCGCCCTTAGCTACAATGGATATCTGGTTGTTCTTGTGGTGACAGACGATGGTTTGCTGCTGCCGGGAACGAGGGTCTGGCTCGAAGGCCAGGGTCGAATCGTCGAACCCCATTTTGACACCGATGATGGGAAATCATTTGCAGCAGATGCGGGTATGTACATTCTCGGCGCCGAGTATCCAGGCTACAGGCCCGTCCACAAGAGTATCGAAATCAAAGCGAAAGAAGGGCTAAACATCCAGGACATTCTGAAGCCTCTGGTTATAACGATGCAGGAGGAATAAGTTGCAGCGTGTTGCTGCGAGCGGCCGGCCGGCTTTGGCCTCTGCTCACCTGGTGCAAATGGCGGGGGAGATTTCCGTTTGCAAAGAGCGGTCGGGGAGTATAATGTGCCCGTGAATTTGTGTGGATTCTCGGGTGCAAGCAATGATTCGAATCATTAGACATTGGATGACTTGTTTAGCCGTCGCACTGGCAATGCAGAGTAAGGGCGAACCGCAAATAGGCAGCGACCCCGCTGTTTTATGGTTAGTCCAGAAGCTCCTGGCCCGCCTCCCCGGCCGAGGTAATGTCATGCCCCAAACCCTTCACCGCCTGGCAGCCAAAAAATGCAAACATCAAGACAGTTAAAGCAGCTACAAGCAGAATCTTTTTGACCATTTCCTTACCATCCTAATCAACTCGTTTATTTCTTCTCACAAATCACGCGGAATCCGACGTTATGGACTCGCTGCCAGACCGGGTAGCTCAGGCGAAAGGCGGAACGGCATCTTCCGGGTCGATCACACCAGGAGCCGCCCCGGACCACCTTTTTGCCCGGCCCCGATACCCGTTACCGGCCTTGTTTGTAGTCGCTTTCATCATAACGGCTACTTCGAGCTATTCGGAGACCCTTGTTTTTTAGCAGATGGCGCTGTGGATTCTCTGTATTGCTTGAAGATCCCCGCTATATCGGCCTTTTTCGTCTCGCCCGTGTGGACGACGACGCGATATTGCAGTTTGAGTGTCTGCCCCCGCGGCAGCTCGAGGCGACCGCCTTCGAGCCAGTTCATCGGCGTCGGCGAGAAGAAGCCGTAATCCCGAGTGAACCACTTGCTCGGAAACCAGCGATTGCGCGGATGCTGCAAAATCGCCACCCCTTCGGCGACACCGTCGCGCGTGCCCCAGTAGTCGGCCCACGGCGAGTTGACGCCCCACGTCGCCTTTTCGCCGCTCTTGCCCTGGGCGTTGACCAGTGTACCGCCGGATTTGACGCTAAGCTCGCCCACCACGCGCGCCGAAAACAGCGCATGATTTGACTTGAGAATTTCGACGTGCGTCAGCGGTTCAAGGCTGATCTCGAAATCGATCAGGCGGATTCCTTTGCTCGGCGCCGTGATAACAACACGCCGCCGGTCGCGGATGATCGGATCGCGTCCCGGCCGCTGCCAGAGACACTCGTCCGTAAACACAACCCGCCGTCCGCCTGGCTCGACGATCTTCGGCCCCTGCGAGACAATCTGCCCGCGCTCGTTGCCCTCCTGCCAGTAGTTGCCCCCGTTGACTCGGTCGCACCCGAAAAACAGCGAGTGATGGTGCGGATAAGGCTGCGATGTCTCAGTCGTGACGGACTTGCCCGACGCCGGCCCGTTCACCGGCCAGAAATACGGATACTTCTGCGACCTGCCGAACTTATAGCACGTAAAGACCTTCGGCCCCACAGTCACCTTGACCTGGTCCTTCTCTATCTCCGCCGCCACCTTCTGCCCCGCTTCGCCAAAAGCAACTGCCTCCATAGACAAAAGAACAACAACTATTGCCGTAAACCCAATCAGTTTTCTCCACCAGCTCATATTTTTCGCATCCTAATAATCAATCATCAATATCGAAGATCCCGTGTTTTCGGAAATCAATTCTACAAGTGCCACGGACTGCGCATCGGCTTTGAGGCCATCTTGTTTGCCTCTGCATCGTTGATGAATTCTTCGCGGTCCGGGTCCCATTTCAATTTTCTGCCGAGCCGCATTGCAATCTCACCTAACAGGCAAACGCTGCACGAGCGGTGCGCGACCTCGGCCGGCGCGATCGTTTCCTTACGCGACTTGATACACTCGAACCAATTCCCCTTGTGGCTGGTGCTCTTGTACAGGTGGATTTCGTTAGGCTTGATAGTCGAGTCCAGCAGCGACTTCGGATTAGCATCAATGTGGCCCCGCTTGACGTAAACCCAGCCTTGGGTCCCCTCGAAGAGGACCCCCTGCTTGTTCTTTTTGGTGTCGGCGCAGGTGACCTTAACCCCGTTGGCGTACGTATATTCGATACGAAACGCCCCGTGCACGTCCCAGAGCCCGTCCTTGGGAAATTGCGCTTCGGCCTCGATCTCGACCGGGCCGGTATATTCGGTCCCCATCCCCCACTGGGCGATGTCGTTATGGTGGCTGCCCCAGCCGGTTATCATACCGGCCCCGTAGTCGGCGATCCGCAGCCAGCCGGGCCGGCCGTAGCCACTCGCCGGATGCACCCGCTTTTCCGTATATGGCGCCCACGGTGCAGGCCCAAGCCAGAAATCGTAGTCCAGCCCCGCCGGCACCGGCATTGTCGCCTGAGGCTCGGTCCCCGGATCGGTCCCGAAGCCCACCTTCACGCTCTTTAGCTCGCCGATCCGACCATTGCGGACCAGCTCGCACGCCTGCCGAAAGCGCGAATCCGAACGCTGCTGGCTGCCCACCTGGAAGATTCGCCCATATCGCCGAACGGTATCGCTCAAAACCCGCCCCTCCTCGATGGTCAGGCTAAACGGCTTTTGCAGGAAGATGTCCTTGCCCGCCCTGGCCGCCGCTACCCCCGGCAGCACGTGCCAGTGGTCCGGCGTGGCAATCTGCACCGCGTCGATATCCTCGCGCGCGATCAGCTCGCGAAAGTCGCCGTATGCGGCACAGCCCTTGTAGCTGCCGCCCGGACTTCGACTGACATAATGTCTCTCCACCCTCTGCTTGGCCGCCTTGGCTCGATTGGAATCGACCTCGCACACGGCAACCACCTGCACCTGCTTAGCCCCTAATGCTTCGCCTAAGTCGCCGTTGCCCATCCGTCCCACGCCGATAGCGCCCACGTTGATGCGCTCGCTCGGCGCATCAGCCCCGAACACCGACGCCGGAACGATCATCGGCCCCAACAACGCCACACCTGCGGCGGTCGAACTTTTTAGAAACTCCCTGCGGTTTAGCGCACTTGCCTTCTTGATTTCTCGACTTTTCATATTAAGCACCTGATCCCTGAATAACCAATAATCAATTCATAACGTCCACGGACTGCGCATCGGCCTGTGCAGCAGGCGATTGGCGGCCTGGTCGTTCGTAAAGCGCTCGGCATCCGGGTCCCATTTTAGCTTGCGGCCCACCTGGATTGCAATATGTCCTAATTGACAAAGCGACGTCGTCCGATGGCCCACCTCGGCGTCCTCGAGCGTCTGCCCGCGCGTCTTGACGGCGTCGATAAAGTCCCTCTTTTCGTGTTTCAACGGCAGATGAATCTCGTCAGGCGCAATCTTCGATTTCAAAATCGACTCAGGCTGGGCCTTTATGCTTCGCTTTCCGTAGTCCGCCTCGATCCATCCGGCTGTCCCCTCGAATCGCACGTATGGCCGGCTTATCGCGTAGAACATCCGCACACCGTTCGCGAACTTATAGCGAATCTCAAAGCTCAACAAGACATTCCACAACCCATCCGAAGGGAATTTGCCGCCGGCCTCGACCTCGACAGGCCCGGTCCGCTCGGTCCCGTTGCCCCACTGGGCAATGTCGTTGAGGTGCGCGCCCCAGTTGCTGACCATCCCTTCGCAGTAATCGAGCACGCGCATCCAGCCCGGCCGCCCATAGCCGTGCCGCGGATGCACACGCTGCAGCGTATATGGCGCCGGCGGCGCCGGTCCTAACCACAAATCATAATCCAACTCCTCCGGCACCGGCATCTCCGGTTGCGGCGTGCCCGCGATGTCACCGGCCGGGACGCCCGTGCGAATCGTATGCACCTTGCCGATCCTGCCGTTGAGCACCAGCTCGCACGTCCGCCGGAAACACTCGTGCGAGCGAAACTCGCTGTCGGTGCGAAAGACCCGGCCATACCGGCGAACCGTATCACTTAGCACCCTGCCCTCGGCAATATTCAAAGTCAGCGGCTTCTCGCAGCATATATCCTTGCCGGCCCTCGCCGCGGCGGTGGCCATCGGAACGTGCCAGTGGTCCGGCGTAGAAATCATCACCGCATCTATGTCCGCACGCTCCAGGACGTCGCGAAAGTCCCTGTGAGCCGAACAGCCCTTGAACGTACCCGAAGAGCGACCGCTGCCGTAGTGCTTCTCAAC
The DNA here is from genome assembly GCA_964459805.1 of uncultured Pirellulales bacterium. Taxonomy (GTDB): domain Bacteria; phylum Planctomycetota; class Phycisphaerae; order Sedimentisphaerales; family Anaerobacaceae; genus DAOVRL01. The sequence goes on along the minus strand of CAYWOD010000002.1, from coordinate 38,258 downwards.
CGCCTTGCGGGCGTTGTCGAGCCTCCATCCGTCCACGTCGCAAACCGCAACCACTTGCACATCAGAAAAATTCAGAAAAGTTTTTAGATTCGAGTGGTACGCCTGCCGACCCATCCCGATCATCCCGACCGTAACGCGATTACTGGGGGCCTTGGCCCCGAACACACTGCTCGGCACTATCGTCGGCCCTAACAAGAGAGCACTTGCCCCGACCGCAGCCGAATTCCTCAAAAAATGCCGGCGACTTAGTGAAACTGGCGTTCTGGTTCTTTGCTTTTTCAGGATTTCCACCTGCCTTTCCCGGCGTAGCACTTCGGGTCTCGTGTTTGGCCGCTCATCGGCGCCAGCCAATCATACCACATACCCTAAATATCCGCAATGCGAATTTCCTTGTCTCCGGCGGGGCTTTGTTTTATCCTTGGTCCGGGAACGGACAGCAAGCTGTTGGTATTTCCAGGAGACAACGCAAATGACCACAAGAAAACAAGCCAGAAGACACTTCCTTCAGTTAGCCGGCGTAGGCTCAGCCGAGAAGTATGCAGAGCGCCTGCTGGATATACATATAAAGGATGTTTCCTCAGCCACCGCCGGCGGTCACGGCGTGGAAATCGGTCGCGGCGTGATCGACATCCCCAAGCTCCTGAGGACCCTGTTGAAAATCAAGTACGCAGGAATCGTCTCGTTTGAATACGAAAAAGACGCCGATGACCCCCTCGCGGGTCTCGCCGAATCCGTAGGCTACGTCAAGGGCGCCCTGGCGGCTATTATGCCATCACCGAGAACTAAGGACGTGTTTCTCGTCCCATAAGATGCGCCACAATCAGCGAGCAGCCGTGCCTTATAGCGGGAAGGTCCGCCTTCCCACCTGCTGGTCCGTGAGCATCTGTTAGTGTTACTTGTTACTTATGCCCTGCGTCTTTTTCTCACCATCACCGCACCGAGGCCGAGCAGGAAGATGCTCGCCGGCTCCGGGATATACGCGTACTTCAGGTCAAAGTTGCTCACATCCCAGTAGCTGATGTGGGGATTGCCGCCGGCATCAAGGGCAAGGGACGTGCACAAGCCCACATCCCCTTGGGAATCGACCGTCTGGATGTCCCAGGCCGAGGCGTCGAATGCCGCGTACTTCAGGTCATAGTTGCTCTCATGATCGTAGCTAATGTGGGGATTGCCGCCGGCATCAAGGGCAATAGATGTCCACCAGCCCACCCACCCTTCGGAATCGACCGTCCGGATGCCCCAGGCCGAGCCGTCAAAGGCCGCGTACTTCAGGTCATAGTTGCCCAAGTAGCTAATGTGTGGATTGCCGCCGGCATCAAGGGCAAGAGATGTGTACGCGCCGACAGCCCCTTCGGAATCGACCGTCTGGATGTCCCAGGCCGAGCCGTCAAAGGCTGCGTACTTCAAGGCACGGTTGTCGCGGCCAAAGGACCTATTGTAACTAATGTGTGGATTGCCGCCGGCATCAAGGGCAAGAGATGTGTACGCGCCGACATCCCCTTCGGAATCGACCGTCTGGATGTCCCAGGCCGAGCCGTCAAAGGCCGCGTACTTCAGGTCATAGTTGCCGTAATCAGAGTAGCTAATATGGGGATTGCCGCCGGCATCAAGGGCAAGGGATGTGTGTCGGCCCACCAACCCTTCGGCATCGACCGTCTGGATGTCCCAGGCCGAGCCGTCAAAGGCCGCGTACTTCAGGGCACCGTGGGTTAAATCACAGTAGCTGATGTGGGGATTGCCGCCGGCATCAAGGGCAAGGGATGTGAACGCACCTACACCCCCTTCGGAATCGACCGTCTCGATGTCCCAGGCCGAACCGTCGAAGCCCGCGTACTTCAGGTCATGGTTGCTCCAATCATAATAGCTAATGTGTGGATTGCCGCTGGCATCAAGGGCAAGGGACGTGTACCGGCCCACAGCTCCTTGGGCATCGACCGTCTGGATATTCCACTGGTAACCTGCAAGTGCCGCCCCGCCCGGCCAGGGGCCTGTCAGGGCAAAAAGGGCCACGATAGCAAAAAAACAGAACCTCCTTGTCATCATTCTTCTCCTTTCGTTGTCGTCATAGACCAGTTCCGAAATGGCCGCTGTGTGCTGGGGCAAGAAAGGCAAGCCTTCCCACCACTCATCCTTGAACATTATGCAGTGTACACCTCAGTGCCTGACATTGTCAAGGAAAAATGAGGTAAAGTGGCGTATGTTGCGAAAATCCCCGCCAAAACCGCATAATTACCACCTCTGGCGCGAACTGACATCGACCATCAAAGCATCAGGCATCTCGGAGCCTTGCGGAGACCCCTTGGGGGGAGTATTGAGTCTGGTAGAAGCCAGTTAGCCAGATCACTATTCGTTTTTCTTGTCGGCGGTGCAGGCGATGGCTGCGGCTATCAGGCTGCCGGCGATAACGATTGCCGAGGCAATCAGCAAGCCTCGGGCGTCGCTCGCCCTGAGTATCTCATCAAGACTTAGCAAGATGCCGATAATGCCGGCGAGAAGACCGAGGCCACATAGCAAGTGAATGTGTGATTTCGTCACGGCAATGTCCTTTCGAGTATCGATCAACGAACATCCAGTATCGGGCACCAAATCAAGTTAGTTTCACCACCTTTTGCTCTTTTGCGGATTTGTATATTGCGAGTATTATTTCTACCGCCTTTCGCGCTTCGGCCCCGTCGATCCAGAAATCTTCGCCGGTTTCGAGCGCTTCGAGGAAGGCCTTGAAGTTGCGGGTGTGATTATCGTGGGTGATAGCGGCAGGGTCGGAGACGCCGCCACCGCCTGAGATACCGCCGAACTTGGCGCGGATTTCTTCGTCTTCGGGCTTCTCGTCGGCGAACTGCCACACCGTAAAGCTGTCCTCTAACTGTACAACCGTTCCCTTTGTGCCCGTGATTTCAAACCGCCTGAACTGGCCCGGATACGAAGCGGTCGTCCCGTAAATAATCCCCAAAGCACCGTTGGTATATCGCAGGGCGGCAACCGCCGTATCTTCGGTCTCGATCTGAGGATGCCCCAGTTTTCCCGTAAAAGCCTGCAGCGACTCGATGGGCACCATCACATCGCAGAGCATATCGACCATGTGGATCGACTGGTTCATCAGCGCCCCGCCGCCGTCGAGTTTCCACGTCCCGTGCCACGAGTCCTTATAATACTCATCCGTGCGCCACCAGGGCACGTATATACCGGCATAGCTGATTGTCCCGAAGCGCCCCGAATTTATCGCCTCTCTAAGGGCTTTTTGCGAATCGTTGAAGCGATACGGAAATATCCCGCCTAAACGCGTGCCGCTCTTTTGGTGCGCCTCGATCATCGCGTCGATTCGCTCCAACGTGATCTCGACCGGTTTCTCGCACAGCACGTGCTTGCCCGCCTCGGCCGCGGCCGCCGCCGGCTCCAAGTGGAATCCGCTCGGCGTGGCGATAGTCACGATGTCTATCTCGTCGCTCTTTACCATTTCTTCGTAGTCCCCAAAGGCCTTGACTGCGTACTTCTCGGCCAGCTTTTCGGCCCTCTCGGCGATCTTATCGCAGCAGCCGATCAGCCTTGCGTTGGGAGTATCCGCAATCGCCCTTGCATGAAAATCCGCTATCAGCCCGGCGCCAACTATTCCAAAATTCCAGGTCTTCATATCCGTTTTCCTTATTCAACTTTTTGGCTCAACTGCAAAAAAGTTGGTTCCCCCCTGCTGAAAACAGCCTTTTAGGAGGCTGGAGTTTATCACATTACAGCCACCGGCATGATTGTAAAGGGTTGGCACCACAGAAAACAGCAACCCATGCCGTATGGCACTCTCGCGGTGCTCAGGTCGCACTCCTGCGTTGCCTTATCCCCCGCGAGAGCAACGGTATTATATCACACTATGCCGGAGGCTTAAAGCGTTAAACTCAAAGCAGTTGCAAGAAAATCCTCAAAAAAGTTACCAACTTTATTGAATGAGAGGCCAACTTTTTTGCAGTTGAGCCACATTATTCACACGCCAGCCCTACTTCGGCGGCAATCTCTCGCACCGCGGCAATGGCCCTTGTAAAGAGTTCCGGCCCCGTCGATCCGCCGAATTGCCCGCCCGTTTGCAGGTGCGGCTCCATCGTCATACACCCATCGTATTTCATGGCCGCTAATTCGGCAAGCAGCTCCTTGATTTGCCCATCGCCTTGGCCCGGAATGCTGCCGACGTCCTTTGCCCCCAGCTTCCAGTCCTTGATATGAACGTGCACAACGTATGGCTTCATCACCGGCCAGCAGACCTCAACATTATTCGTTATCTTCTCACCCCAGACGAAATTGGCCGGGTCATAGACCAGCCGCAGCTTCGGCGAATTGATGGTCTCGACCATTTCAACGCAGTGCTCGGCCGTGTGCCCGTAGATATTCGCCTCGTTCTCGTGCACCATCGTAACATCAACATCCCGCAGCAGCTCGACCTTCGCTCCCATTCGCCCCATAACCTGCTCACGGCAGTCGTCTATATTCTGTCCTTGGGGGGCATAGTAGCTGAACATCCGCATAAACGGCGTCTCGAAGAACACCGCCAAATCGACCGCATGCTTGAACTTGTCCAAATGCTCCTGGAAAGGCTCATCAAGCCGCACCTTGCCTATCGGCGAGCCGATCGCACTTACCTTTAGACCCTGATCCAGTATCATCTTCTTCGCTTCGTTGAGCTCGGCCTTCGTCAAATCCATAATACTCTTCTTGTCGATAAAGCGCGGCTCAATATAGCCCACGCCTTCCTTGGCAAGGTATTCCACCTGCGCCGGAAAGTCCTCTGTTACCTCATCCGCAAATGCACTTAATTTCGCCATCTTCAGTCACTCCGTTTCTTCTTTCAACTTTAGACACTTTAGTTCACTTTAGCTCACTTTAGCTCACTTTAGCTCACTTTTCTTTCTTCGTGTTTTTGTGGCTAACATTATCACTTCTCGAATCTCGCCGCCGGGTCCGGCAGCTCTCTTTTGATTTCGTCTATTCGATAACCAAACCCGGTGCCCTTTATCGTTGTCAGGTCAACCAGTCCATCGCGCCGGCGGTAGAGTCCCGGATGCACGGCCTCTTCGGCCGCCGAGGCCGCGGGGTAGAACTGCATCGCATTGGTCTCGACGCCCATGATCGTCCCTGCGTGCGCCGCTAACAGAACGTGCGGTATCTGCGCCAGCATCGGGTTGGTCAGGTCCTGCACCATCAGGGTCATCCCGTGCGCCTTGGCCCAGCACAGGCTCAGAATCGCCCCGGTCTGGGTCTTGCACGTCTTGAGCGCGACCCCCGTCCAGCCTAAGCTGCGGCCCAGCCTGATCAGCTTCCAGTCGTGAGCGCTCTCGTCCATAAACAACGGCTTGCGGGCCGAGACGCTGTGGACATCGATCTGATTCTTTTCCAGGTCGTAAGGAAAAGGCTGCTCGACATAGAGTATCATCTGATAAATCCGCGGATGCTCGACCACCACCCGGTCCAGAATATCGTTCACATACTGCGGCTCCGTAACGGTGCAGTTAAAATCGCTCGTCAGCCACAGAACACCGTACTCGATGGCGATGTGGCCAACCTTGACCAGCCGTTCGTAGTCCCAGGCAGCATCGTTGCCCCGCAGTTTCACCTTCAGGCACATCAGCCCATCGCGCTCGATCCAGTCGCCCAACAGCACCGGATACCCGTCGTCCGGCTCATCTCCGGTCAATTCCGACTCATCCAGCAAATCCTTGCCGCCGACCAGATGCCACGCGGGGAGACGCTCGGCAGGCGGGGATTCGAGGAAATCGGCAGGGTATTTGCCCTCAAATGACACACCGCTGCCTGCCGCCGGCTCGAGAAAACCCGCCAAATCCGTATTCATAAACTCCGCGTTGTACGTCGAATAGACCTCTCGCCCGAGGAGCTGCCCATAAGCATCGTGCAGAGCCACGTCAAAGGCCGAGCAGCAAACCAGGGCCGCCAGGTACGGCATCGGCTCGGCCTGCTCACCCCGCTCATCGTTGAGCCGCTCCAAAAGACCGCCCAATACCGTTTCGATAAAGGCATTTCCCAATTCAATCGGATGACCCCGCCCGTCGAATTTTGCCCAGGCCTCGGCTAACATTCGGCAGAAAAGCTGCATCGCCTCGCATCTTTCAGTGTATGGCGCACTGCTCGGCCACGCCCACTGAACGCTCAGTGGAGTTTCCCCCCACCCCTGCGCCGTCTGCCCCTGACTGCCCGCAACCGTAACGCACGTCCGCGCACATACTACCGACGTCAGCGTCTCAGGCCCGAACTTCAGCGGAACCCTCGTTTCCACCGGTATGAAGTACAAATCCGCCGCCGCCGGGCTGATATCGCTATCCATCATAACTTCCTTGCTGCTGTGTTTCGGGGCATTTCCACCATCCGCCCACCAAAAGGCCCATATAAGAAGACTCCTATCCGATTACGCACAAGATTTACCGGTAGTTGACGCCTGTAGATATAAAGCTCAAAGGCGGCTATTGTCAATCCAAACTTCTCTCTGTTGTCGGATTAACGGAAAATCCGACCACGCGGCCGAATCCCCGATTTCTTTTCAAGCAGACCCTTGCGGGATGGGGGCGTTTTAGCTATATTCGACTGTTCGATGGGGCTTGGCCCCTGGAACGGTGAAAAGAACCTTTTTGGTTTGCTTTATCAGTACGGTTTTCTATAATCTCGAAAAGGCATTTTTGGCCGGGAGGTAATGCTTTTTGAAAAAAAGTGTGTGTCACCAGTCAATAACTGTCACTTTATACGCGCGAATAATTGAAAGGAGCAGGTATGAATCTCAACAGGAAGTTGAACATGGGTATGGTTGGCGGCGGGCCGGGGGCTTTTATTGGTGATGTCCATCGCAAGGCGGCTCGTATGGACGGCGGGATCGAGCTCGTGGCGGGAGCGTTCGATATTAATCCGAGAAAGTCAAAGCAGCAGGGAAGAGAGCTTATGCTGCCCTCAAAGCGGGTCTATCGAACCTACGAGGAGATGATCGAAAAAGAGCTCAAGCTGCCCGACGGCCAGAGAATCGATTTCGTCTCGATTACCACGCCGAACAACTGGCATTTCCCGATTGCGAAGGATTTCCTCGAGGCCGGGTTCCACATAATGTGCGAAAAGCCGATGACCTTCAACGTCGCCGAGGCCAGGCAGTTGAAGAAACTCGTAAAGAAGTCCCGCAAGGTCTTCGGACTGATGCACAACTACACCGGCTACCCGATGGTCAAGCTCGCCAGGGACCTCGTCCGCGGCGGCGAAATCGGAAAGGTACGCAAAATAGTCGTCCAGTATCCGCAGGGCTGGCTGGCCACTGCATTGGAGAAGACCGGCCAGCAGCAGGCCGCCTGGCGAACCGACCCCAAGCAGAGCGGCGGCGCAGGCTGTATGGGTGACATTGGCACGCACGCCGAGAACCTGTCCGAATACATCACCGGCCTGAAGATCACCCACCTCTGTGCGGACCTTAGCATTTTCGTCAAGGGCCGCAGGCTCGACGACGACGGCAATTGCCTCCTGCGATTCAACAACGGGGCAAGGGGTGTCCTCCACGCAAGCCAGATCTCTATCGGAGAAGAAAACGGCCTGGCCATCTGGATCTACGGCGAAGAAAAGTCTCTCGAATGGCGCCAGGAGCACCCCAACTATCTGTATGTCAAGGTCCCCGATGGTCCCGTCCAGGTTTGGCGACGCGGCAACGATTACGTCGCAGCGGCAAGCCCCGCGGCCGGTCGCGCCACGCGCCTGCCGTTCGGCCACCCGGAAGCCTTCTTCGAGGCCTTCGCAAACAACTACGTCAACTTTGCCGACACCGTCCGCGCCAAGTTGACCAGGACCAAAGCCGACCCGCTCGCAAAGGACTTCCCCAACGTTGACGACGGTCTGCGAGGCATGCTCTTTATCGAGACCGTCCTGGCCAGCACCAAGAGCCAGCGCAAGTGGACCGCATTCAAAAAGGCCTGAAAGAGCTTAGATTTCATCGGCAGCGAGAAGGACCTGCGCGGCAAGCTCGTAGCGAAATCGCCGTCATAGAGGCATACTGCGCCTGCGATGATTTTTCGACTTCCACTGCGTCGATTACTTTAGCCCCACTGCTTCGGTGAATTTCACCAGGGCTCCCGCGGTTTGCGGATACGGCGATATTGTCCCGACCAGCCCGACCTTGCGGCCTATCAGGGCGATCAAATCCGCCTGTACGGCCCCGCCCATCGGCCGCGCGTAACAAATCGTCTTGCCCGACTCGCCGATTATCCGGTACCGTTTCAGCTCGGTATCAGGGCCGTGAATGTTTGAAACCTCAAGCTTGCCAACTACCGCAAACCGCCCCAGATTTTTCGCCTGTGCCAGCCGCGTGCTGCGGGCCTTGTCTATCCGCTCCTGATTCGCCTGCAACTGTTTATTCTGAAGCTCAAGCTCTTTCGATACCACCTGCACCAGCTCGTAACGCTCTATCTGCCTAATCGCAAACTCGCAGTAGCGTGCGGTCCTGCCCGCATCTTTGTTCTTCGCTATCGCCTCGAGCGCCTTCTTGATACTCGCGTATTTCTGCTGCCCCATCGGCTTGGCCCGCTCGGCCTGAAGTCTCTTCTCGAGAGCTTGATACTCCTTGAGCTTCTCCGCCTCGACCGAGACCTTCACAGGCCGAACAACAACTGTTGTCTCATTCGAATCGCTCGGCTCGTTTGGGTCAATCGTCCCGGTAATCGGCGTTGGCTCCACCGACACCAGATACGGCTGCGTAAACTTCGTGCTCACCCAGAGATACGCGCCCGACGGAGGGGAAATCTTGTAATAATTTTCTTTCTGCTCACCCAACAATTTGACCTTCTCGCCACGGTCCAGCTTCAACTGCAGCGTCGAATGAATCGCCTTTACCACGTCCGAGCCGGCATAGACACGAACATTGTCGCCCGTGACAATACCCGTCCCGGGATTGTCCGGGTCGATGCTCACATAAGGTATGTAAATCCAGGAAAAACTGCCCGCCGGCGGTACAATACAGGACCAGCTAAATTGCCGGCCGACCACCTTAACCTTCTCGCCTTTGTTGAGCTTGCGGCAACTGTAATAGTTCATACCGGGGCCCGAGCGAATATAAACGTTGTCACCCGTTATCTCCGCAATGTAGGGAAAAGACGGCACACTCACCGCATTCGCGTCGGCCGCCGCCGGAGCCGGCACTCCCGCCGTTGACCCAAGCCGCCCAAAACCCACCGACGCAAAGCTCGCTAAAATAACTATGAGCAAAAAGTCAATATGTGATCTCATCTTTCTATCTCCCAAAAAAAAGATTCTTTTCTAAAATCCAAAAACCGCCCAATCGTCAAATGATCTTCTTTCGCTTGTTCAAATTAGCAGCCCTCACATCGGCTGTCAACATCTTTATTCGCCCGAATATCCGGGCCGGCCAAAGCTCATCCCCCCGATTCCTCCAATCGAGCAAGCTCGTCGCGGCACATCTTCAACTGTCCGGGGTCCGAGAGCTTGGCGGCCGCCGCGTGCAGATACTTCAACGCCGGCGCCCGCTCATCGAGATACCGAGAATACAGCAAACCGATCATCAGCTCCACCTCCCCGGCGTATTCGTAGCTGCTGTAGTGAGCTAAGAACTGCTCGTATGCCCGGGCCGATTCTGCCGGCCTGTTATCGCTGGCAAGCTGGTTGGCGATATCCAGCAGGTGCTGACGAGGCAGAATCTGCCCCTCGTCAAGACCGATAAGCTCCAGATACAGCTTCGCTGCCCCGGCTAAGTTGCGTTCCAGCATCCGCTTGCCGATCTCGTTGCGAATATCCGCCATCTTCTTTTGATTAAGCTTTTGGGCCGCTGTTTTGACCTCCTTGACCTTCACCTGCTTGGCCCGCACCTGCCCCGTAAACGGATCATAGCCGCTCGTCACAACGTCCCGATACCGACGCCGACGGTTCCATCGCTTCAGCATCGCCCAGAGATCGAAATTGTCGCTCCTGACCAGCCCGGTTGCAAGCACACCCAAGATAGCCGCAATGCCGAAAGCATAGCCGGCCAAATGAGCGTCATAGGCAATATTGTGAGGCGTATATCGGGAGATTACGTTGTCTATCAAAATCAGCTTGATTCCGATAAAGTACAGCGCAGGCACCTCTATCGTTCCTATGAAAAAGAACCAATAAAGAACCGTTATCAGCGTCTGTGGAAACAGCACCAAGTACGCGCCCGTCACAGCCGCAACAGCACCGCTCGCACCCAAAGTCGGCACGCTCGAAGCTGAGTGGATAACCGCATGACCCACACCGCTAAATGCCGCTCCGGCTAAATAAAAAGACACATAGGAAATATGGCCAAGCCTGGCGTTGACATTGTTCCCGAAAATGTACAAAAAGAGCATATTTACGATGATGTGCATATAGCCGCCGTGCAAGAAGGCGTAGCTCACGAACTGCCACAGTTCAGACCGATTCGGTATAAGCTCAAATTGTTGAGCCCACGGCGCAACGACCTCCCTGACACCCGGAGCTACCACTCTGCCGGGGTAGCTGACCAGGAAAATAAGCACATTCACGATTATCAAGACATAGTTTGCATAAGGAGTCTGCCTGGGCCGGATGTTTGTCCGAATAGGTAGCAGCATAGCGTATTCAGCTTCTCAAAAGTCAATTAGAATCAAAAGGTCGGCTGATTGTAACGGCAGAAGGCACCTCTTACAAGACATAAAAAAAGGACGGCAATCGCCGTGCTTGTGGCACGGGTTTCCAGCCCGTGTAGTGTTACAAGATATGAAAAAAGGACGGCAATCACCGTCCTGTTCGGAATGATGGGGCCTTATAGATTCTCCTCCCTTACGGAAAACATCTACGCCCGGTATAACCATCCACGGCCGCCTGCCTCGGCCCCAACCGTGTCTTTCTGATAAAAACATATAAATTATTCCCCAAAATGCCAAACGTCCTGCCGGAAAAACATGTACTTTTTGGCCCTGTTATTGTATATCAGTTGTGTCTTTTGGCGCACAAGAGGCCCTGCGCTTTCGTGAAAGCATAAACCGAAGCATCCGGAGACCGACACGAATGGACCGGCAGATAATAGCCAAACACATCAGAGCGATCCGCCGCGAAATGGCCAAAAAGCGTATAGGCTGCCTTATCGTAACAAAGCCCGCCAATGTAACCTACGCCACGGGCTTCTTCGGCGATGATAGCTGGGCCGCAATCGCAAAGGCCCGCACATACCTCCTGACCGACAGCAGATATACCGAGCAGGCCCGGAAGGAATGCCCCCAATGCCCCATTGTTGAGCGCACCGGCTCTATGGCCGACGCCGTCGCCAAACTCGCGGCGAAGCTAAAATCAGTCCGAACGATAACCGTGGAAAAATCGGTCTCGCTCGCCGACTTCGAGGCATTGAAAAAGCACGTCAAGGCCCGCCTCAAATCAGTTGCGGGCATCATCGAACAAATACGCAGCACCAAGCACCCTGCCGAAGTCGCCGCTATCAAGGCCTCCGCCTCAATAGCCGCAAAGGCACTCCGGCAGACCCTGGGCCACATCAAGCCCGGCATAACCGAAATCGAGCTGGCCGGTACGCTCGACTTGCACCTCCGCAAGTCCGCCGCCACCAACAGTTTCGAGACAATCGTTGCCTTCGGGCCCAATGCCTCCCGGCCGCACCACAAGCCGAGCAGAAGAAAGCTCAAGCGAAAGGACACCGTATTGATAGATTTCGGCGCCAAATACAAAGGCTACTGCAGCGATATTACCAGATGCTTTGTGCTTGGCAAGCCGACCACGCTTTACAGCAAGGCCTTCGATGTCGTCGAAAGGGCCCAGGCCGCCGCAATAAAGGCGATAAGGCCGGGCGTCAAGCTCGCCACCGTCGATTCTGCTGCCAGAGAATTGATTCGCGCTGCCGGCTTGCCCGTGTACGGCCACGGTACCGGCCACGGCTTCGGTTTGGAGATTCACGAATTGCCCTTCCTAAAGGCCGATGCTAAGGGCACTCTCCAAACCGGCCACATCATCACCATCGAGCCCGGAATATACATCCCCGGCAAGCTCGGCGTTCGTATCGAAGATGACATCCTCGTAACCGAAACCGGATCCCAAATACTAACCCGCCGCTGCCCCCATTCACCGTTCTTGGCAAACTCAAGCCGATGATTATCCCTTTGCCCGCCGACTACAGTACGCTATAATAAAGTAGTTTTGAACCACGAATTTGAATGGGAGGTCATTATGAAGACGAAATCGACATTTCTGCTGACAATAATTGTCTTATCGTTTGCCGTATCCGGAGCAGCCGCGCCGGTCAGCTTCAAAAAAATCGTCATCGACAAAACTTTCCGCGCAGAGGGCGTCGCCACCGCCGATATCAATCACGACGGCAAACTCGACATCCTTTCAGGCGACCTCTGGTACGCCGCACCCGACTGGAAGATGCACGAATTACGTCCCGTCGGCACTTATGACGGTACAAAGGGCTACAGCAACTGCTTTACCAACTTCGCCCAGGACGTGAACGGCGACGGATGGGTCGATTCCATCATCATCGGGTACCCCGGCGACCCCTGCTGGTGGTATGAGAACCCGAGGAACAAGCCCGGACACTGGAAACAGAGGATGATCGCCAAAAGCGCCTGCAACGAGACGCCGATCTTCGTGGACCTGCTCGGCAACGGCCGACCCGTCCCCATCTTCGCCGTCCGTCCGGAAGGAATTATGGCCTGGTTCGGCATACCGAAGGACCTCGACGGCCTCTGGGACATGCACGCAATCGCCGCCGGCCCCGACGCACCCGGCACAAAAAAGTACAGCCACGGCCTCGGCGCAGGCGATGTCAACGGCGACGGCCGCTGCGACGTCCTCGTCAAGGAAGGATGGTGGCAGGCCCCCAAAGATCGCACTAAAAAGAACTGGAAATTCCACCCGGCCAACCTCGGCCCCGACTGCGCAAATATACTCGTCTATGACGTCGATAACGACGGCGACAGCGACGTAATTACCAGCTCCGCCCACAGATACGGTATATGGTGGTTCGAGCAGGACGGCTCCGAATTCAAACAGCACGTGATCTTTGACAAGTACTCCCAGGCTCACGCCATAATCCTCGCCGACATCAATTCCGATGGCATCAAGGACCTCGTAACCGGAAAACGCTATTTCGCTCACCAGGGCAATGACCCCGGCGGGCATGAACCGGCTATGCTCTATTGGTTCGAGCTCCGCCGCCCCGAAAAGGCCAAGCCTGTCCTGAGCGCAGTCGAAGGAGTCGAGTTCGTCCTGCACGTAATCGACGACAACTCCGGCATAGGAACACAGTTCGAAGTCGTCGATATGAACGCCGACGGAAAGCTCGACATCGTCACATCAAACAAAAAAGGCGTCCGCGTCTTTCTGCAGAAGTAACCACGGATTCCCTGCCGCCACTGCGCCGAGTACGTAGAAACGACTATAAGACACCGTCTCCGAGGATCTGGTTTTCACAGTTTCTCAACTATCCCCCGAATGCGAAGGATGGATGGGAATTAGCCAACTTCCGCTGCACCGATTTGTTAGCTGGTTCAAATGACAACTGCGATTGAGCGTTACTGATACGATTTTTCGCAATTCTGCAATATTCTTGACTAATATCAATGCCTATGAACTTTCTTCGAAGCTCATATGCCACTTTGCATGTCGTTCCACTCCCACACATCGGGTCTAGTATTAAGTCGCCCGGATTTGACCACGAGTAGATATGATCTCTAGCAAGTTCACAAGGAAATGGTGCAGGGTGTCCTTTCGCTTCTTGGTCCTCCAGATTCTTACCAACTACATACTCCCAAATATTGCCTTTGATCTTTTGTTTTTTCACTGGCTTAGCCATTTTGGCTCTTTTCTGCTCATGTTTTGAATAATTCTTGTAAGTCGTGCCATTGAGTTTGAGGCCAGCATGTAAACAATCCACCATTAACGGGTTGTGTGTTGCCACTTGCTCCTTGCTGAATACGAACATATATTCAAACACATTATTGTATCTAAGCCTGTAGATTTGTGGTATTGGATTCCTTTTCCTAAAAATCATGGTGTCATGGAGATTAAAACCAATTTCTTTGAAGAACAGCGCTTGTTTAAAGCTGGTACCTGTTTCGCTACCTTTAATGGTGGCGTCTCCAACTACCCAAACAACCACGCCACCTTTCTTAACTATACGGAAAAGCTCGCTCGCTATAGCTTCAAATGGAAATATATATCCCTTGTAGTTCCGCAAGTTATCGTAAGGCGGAGATGTAAGGACCATATCTACGGACTCACTCTCAAAGTCCCTCATAACTTCGAGGCAATCCCCTTGGGATATTTTATTTATGAATTGACTGATCGCCATTTTGTTCCTACCTAATTTCAAGAATGCCGTTGTCCGAAACAGACCTGATGACCTCAATTTTGCTCTCAATTCTGCGCGCTCGCACAAGCTCTAGTAGAGCTTCTTCATGGCTCATCCGCATGATTTTCTCTCTTTCATTCGCAAGGAATACGAGAGCTTCTTCTTTTCCGACTGCAATTGACTCTATAGCAGCTTGTTTTTCTACTTTCCATAGTTCTTCTATCTTCTTCGAAAATCCAAGCATTGCTTTGTTTACAGGAAGCCAATAAGAAGATGCGTCTTTCGATGGGTTTAGAGCAGCAATTGTCTTAAATATCTCGTGAATGAGTTCTTCCGTTTTCGATTTTCCATCAAGCAGAGAAAATGAAACCAGCATTGCAAGATGCGAGTATGTAAAAACACAGACATTGCGGGTGCTTGCCTGTTCGTAGATTTGACTTGATCTTTTTGGCAATTGATAAATTGGGCAAACAACCATGGCGTAAGGTTTGCCGCGTTTCCAACCGTCCATTGCCTGTACTTTAAAATCCTTTTGGTTTTTTGCGGTTCTGCTTAGGCGAAAGGCCTTTGCATCCGCCACAAAACTGTATGATTCAGCAAATGCTTCTACATCAGCAGCGTCGGCTCGTTCCTTCAGAACGAGACTCTTTAGTCCTACCGCCTTGAACGCTTCGCCCAGCAAGGCGTCCGTATATTTTGAATATAATTTTTCTTCGCTTGAGTCGCGACCATAGGATTCTGGTATATCTCCACATAGGCGCAAATGATTAATGAGAGATGTTGCCCCCTGTTTTTGGATTTCGTTAGCAAGCTCTTTTTCTAACCGGTCAGAATCGTCTCCAAAGTCACCGCTCAACTTTCGGATTTCTTCAATCCAGTAGGTTCGTCTAGTGACCGCAGCTTTGCTTATGACTTTCTTCATGAACATCTGTCTATAAGTACATCTGAATACGTAACAGTAATTCTACAGTCTGTTGAAACGCCAAAAACAGACTGTTTCTGCCTGGTGCTCCAGATTATACCCCTTCCGGAAAGAACTACAAGATTCGATTTCTGGCTAATCAATCACAGCCTAAATCTGGCTTCATAGCAAGGTGTCCGGAGCACATTCTTTTGTCCTTCCTTTAGTTCTTTCGCTTCCAAGGCTTCTCGCGGTGATAGTAGTATAAGGCATTACTATCGGCCACGTCAACCATGCAAATCGGCTCATTGATTCCGGCCCCGTCTTGCGGGAATCTCAGAGCGTAAATTCATTTGACCCGGTGGCGTAACGGGCTATAATACCCTAAGTTCGCAGGGGTGGTCCCGCACTAATCGGGGCATGGGGCCAAGGTCGATTGGTGCGGGATCTGAGAAAACACCCTTTGAACCTGATCAGGATAACCGCTGGCAGACAGCGCCTATGCCTGCGTAGGGAAGCGATTGCGTACATCGAAACCCGCAATTAACACCGAATCGCTTCCCACTGAGGCGATTTTTTTGTTTTTCGAGAAATGAGCCACGAAGACTCGAAGTTGAAAGTGAGCTAAAGTGAGCTAAAGTTGCAAGAATTGAGTTTGTTGGATTTTAGGCATTTTAGGCACTTTACACTTCTTACTGTCTTGGCGCCTTTGTGGCAGGAAATAGAAAAGGAATAAGCAATGGCAACGCAATTACAGATTGCACGAACCGGGGCTATTAGCGACGAAGTTGGATTCGTTGCTCAGGCCGAGAACGTGGATGCCGAGGCTATTCGCGAAGAGCTTGCGGCCGGTCGGGTTGTGATACCTGCAAACAAGCTGCACCTCAAGACCAACCTAAAGCCGGCCGGTATTGGTCGGATTCTTAGCACGAAGGTCAATGCAAACATCGGGACAAGCAGCGTTCGCTCGTCCGTCGAAGCCGAGGTCGAAAAGATGCAGGTTGCGCTGGCGGTCGGCGCCGATGCGATTATGGATTTGAGCACCGGCGGCAATCTCGACCAAATCCGCGAGCGCTTGATTGCCGAATGCCATGTTCCATTCGGGACGGTGCCGATATATCAGGTCATAGAGGGCAGAAACGTCGAGGACATCGACCATAGGACCATCCTCGATATCGTCGAAAAACAGGCCGCCCAGGGTGTCGATTTTTTCACCATCCACGCCGGAATCCTCAAAGAGCACTTGCCATTACTCGGAAATCGAGTCGCAGGCATCGTCAGCCGGGGCGGCTCGCTGTTAGCCAAATGGATGCTGCACCACAACAGGCAGAATCCCTTCTATGAGATGTTCGATGATCTATGCGCAATACTCACCGAGTATGATATCTGCTTTTCCCTCGGCGACGGCCTTCGCCCCGGAGCAATCGCCGACGCCACCGACCAGGCCCAGCTCGCAGAACTAAGGACCATCGGCGAGCTTACCCGGAGATCGCAGGAAAAGGGCTGCCAGGTGATGGTTGAGGGCCCCGGCCACGTGCCCTTCGACCAGATACGGCATAACATGGAGATCGAGCAGGAGATTTGTAACAGCGCCCCATTCTACGTGCTCGGCCCGCTTGTAACCGACATTGCGCCCGGCTACGATCACATAACCTCGGCAATAGGAGGCACGGCCGCCGCCTTTTACGGCGCTTCGTTTCTCTGCTATGTCACCCCCAGAGAGCACCTCGGCCTGCCGAACGCCGACGACGTCCGCGCCGGCGTTATCGCCACGAAGATCGCAGCCCACGCCGCAGACATTGCTCGCGGCCTAAAAGGCGCCTCCGACCGCGATAAAAGACTGAGCATCGCCCGAACGAATCTTCAATGGCAAGAGCACTTGGCTGAATCGCTCGACCCGCAAACCGCCGAAAAAATGCACCTCGAAGCCTGCGAAGAAATCGGCCCGGAGCAGTCGTCCTCGGCTGATTACTGCTCGATGTGCGGCAAGGCCTGGTGCAGCGTCAGAATAAACAAGGAAATCCGCGAGGCAATAAAGCCGGAAGACCCCGCAAACGTGTAATTTGTCGTCGATTCAGTCCGACCGAATTGATCGCGAGAATACGGCCTATCTTGACCAGAGCCCGTCGAGCCATCGGGCAGCTATACCACAACTTTACACTTTACACTTTGAACTTCCAACTCCCTGCCCTCTAAGATCAGTGCGAGTAAACAAGGACGCACTCTCGGGAGGCGCCGCCCGGTGCACTTTTCTACCAGTTTTGGGCCAATTGGGCGAAGTCCCGCAGATCAATAACGTCGTCGGAATAGAGATCGCACCGTTCGTCCCATCGATCCTGGCCAGGTCGGCTCAGCCAAGCATCGGCCAAGGGCATCAAATCAGCGGCACCCACCTGGCCGTTGTTATCGAAATCACCAACGACATATTCATCAACAGCCAAAGCTTTGATGCAGAAGTTCGCGGTATCATCAAAACCATGTAAATCCAACCACTCGATGCCATCATGGTAATAACTCTGACCCCCCTGGGCGGAAGAGACTACGACGATTCCTGCCCCTGCTGATGCGCCCTTATAGGCAGTCCAGAACTCGGCTGCGGCCTCGGCAAAGAACTCAGGTTCAGGCAGAGTCGGATCTGTCAAGAGAACCGTGACCTCCGACGTTCTGTCATAGGCCTGACCGCCGGCCGACAGAACCAGGTACACGTAGAAATCATCTCCGGCAGAGACTTTTGCCGGCGAGTACAAGTCGATAGTATGAAAGCCGGTTCGTTCGATATATCCGGTCTTCGATGCCAACTCGTCGAAAAGCTGACCATCCTCAAACCGGTCAAAAACCTTGACAGTGTAAGTTACATTGTCAACAGCAGTGATGAAACTGACAGCGGACACCATCTCATTAGCATCCGCCATGAACGCGTTAAAGGCCTCAGTGCAATCTGTTTTCGTATCGCGCCAGCCATGGTAGTCGTGATAGTAGATGTTGTCATATGCCAAAGGTTCGACGTTCCGAAACGACACAGCCCCCATTTCAGGATATCGGCAGCAGTGCTTGTCATAGTAGGAAATCCAGAAATAACCTTCATCCCCCCAACCGCTCCCCCAACTGTTCCTGCAAAGCCATGCGCCAGGCAAGCGAGCCTGGGTCTGCTTTTGGTCATCCCAGCCGACGATGGCGATGGAATGGTTGGGCTCTTGTGAATCATTCGGAGGCTGATAGTGCGTTCTCATGGAGGAGTTATAAAAACCGCCCCCCCAGCACATGCAGGTGGCAAGCACTCCGTGAGTCCGGATGACGTTTTTGATGGTGTCGATCCCAGCCAGGTCCGGGTTGATCGTGTACCATTCCATGTCCCGGACATAAAAGACGGCGTAGTCGGGGTCGGTTCGGGCAGGAGGACTGTCGAACCAGTTCATGTCGCGTTCGGTACTATCATTGGCCAGTTCCGAATAGACGGCACCATCGCCACGCGAAACATAAGCCTGCACGACACGATAGTCCCCACCTATATGCACTTCCAACCCGCCACCTGTGGGGGGATTGGTGTCGTCGTTGTTGTGTTGATTGAAACCATTCCACCAGTCCAGGTGATATTCAGCCAGATTCGGCTGTCCGCCAAATCCAGCCGTGTTCCAGAGACCGGTCATCAACAGGTTGCCTTCGATGGCCGCCATTGTGCCGTGTGCCCAGCACGTGCCGCTGGTCTGGTTCTTGACGGCAGTAACATAGTCCACCCCATTTACACCGCGCAGGTCAAAAGAGTCTGCCCATCCCATGCGGGGCAACACAGCGGTAGTCATCAATGTCGTCAGAAGAAAAGCAATGATTGATTTCATTCGTACCTCCCGAGAATTCCTTTCCTGCTTGCCACCCACATCTGTCAGAGGCCGCTGGCGTTTTCTTCTTGTGCCCTGAGCGTGCCAATTCCGGTTACCATAAGTGCGGGCATAACAATCGCTTGGTGTGTCCTCAGCACAAAAAAAGACCCCACCCGTTGATGGGGTCTTTGTTCTTGACCAGAACCACCTTAGTCATACATCCATCGTCAGAGTTATCCTGACTCGTTTGCCGACCCACCAGTACTGTCAAATCACACTACTTAGGAGCTCTTGCGCTTGCGAATAAGCGCCAATCCACCAAGGCAGAGCAACGACAGTGTAGCCGGCTCAGGCACGGTAATATCGTCGTAATAGATCGGTGATGCACCGTTGGCGAACAGGTCAATGCATCCAAGTGTGCCATTAACATTGTCGTCCCACACGTGGGTGGAAAGCAGAGTGCCATTGTAGTACTCGTCGATGGTGTTGCCGTCCAGATCGATAACGAATTTCAGTTCGACCCACTGGCCATACACTATGCTCGCTGTTTCCTTAGGATCCTGCTCACTGAAATCGGAAGTGACTATTCCGCTCCCCACGTTAAAATTCAACTGCACGGACCAGTCGTAGGGACCACCGTCGTTGTACGTGTTCAGCAAGAGGAAAAAACTTTCACCCGTGGTGCCGTCGGGAATGTACTGCATGGCCGATAATTCCAGATTCCCGCCAGCGAAGCCAAACTCGTGCACGAGGTCGGCATCGCCGTTAATTTCGGCTGAAATGCTTCCACTGTTTGCCTGCACACTGGAAGCAGGCGCCCCCGCGGCCGGAGTGTTGTCCCAGCCTTTCCAACCTCCCTGGCCGTGCAGCGCACTTCCAGCGGCATAGGACTCGAAATCATCCACCACCAAACCTGCTGATGCCACTGACGATAAGCCCACAATCGCAAGAAGCACTACTACAACTCTCAAATTTCTCATTACAAAACCTCCTTCAAACAGAAAAAATAAAAAAATAAAACACCACATGAGGAGAGGCATACTTGATTCATCACACCATACCTCCTCAAACCATTTCAAATAACTGGATGATAGCCTTATGCCCTATATTAGTCAAGGAGAAAATTCCCATATTTACTCATTTTACCCATATTTACTCATTTTACAAACGCACTCGAGTAGCGGCCTGCTATATTTATTCAGATTTCCCAATTCACAAGCTCTTTATTGGCAAGGATTTAGGTGTATAGACCAGTGCCATTCGGCACTACTTTTGCTGGGGGTTTGGGGGGTCGATTTTTTTCCCAAATTACCTATTTTTTACTTGCCCATTTTGACCTGCCCCCATTTTATGTGCCAGTTTCTACGAGAGTACTGCATTCATTATCCCTGTCTTTACTGTCAGAATCTCCACGCAAATGCCGTCAAGCCAAAAATGCTCCAGTACACCAGAGAGGTTAGCAGCTCCATCGGGCACACCATGCACCACACTCGACCTAATAAAATCGCAGCAATTATGATCAGCGGCCACCAGTATGACCAGATTATCAAGTTCGCCAGGTTTGTGTTCCGCAGTTGCTTGGCAAAGTCTGCGTTATCTGTGGATACCCCAATACCCGAGCAATAAGCAGGCCGAAAACCAGCAGCATAATAAATTGCGGCACAATTGGAAACCAGCGCGAACCAAACAAGCCGCGAACACAACGGACATTCAGCAGATTCAGCTTTCGATCCCATTGGCACAAATGACGAATTCCAAAACGGCCGCGCGCCACCTGCAAACCGGCACCCGTCGAGAGCAACAGTATGGCTCTGGAACCCTTGTTATAGTACGTTGCAAACGGCAGCTTCCGGTTTATGTCTTCATTGAATCAAATTCAATGAAAGCTATCGGCAGGAAGATAAAAACCGGCAGCCACGCCCACAGCTCCGGCATTACCCTGTCGAAAACGACCTCAGTAGCAAGCAGCTTGCAGAGAAAAGTGGTAACAAAGCACGCCCCCGTCGTCGCAAAGCTAATCATAACCGCGGACTTCATCGACTTGGGATCGCGGCAGACCAATATCGGCAGGCTTATCATAAGCATCACCAGATTGATAATCGGATCGGTAATGCGAAAATGCTTCTGACTCCAAAGCTGAGCTATATCCTTAATCTTCGCCTTTTGCTCGGCCAGAGCGGCCAGTTGCCGCGAGCTAAGCAGAGTCTTGTGTTGGCTCCTGCGCCTGACCGGCACGTCTTTAGGAACAAGGTCGCCCGAATCGTAGGAAGCAATCGGCTCAGCGCCCTTTCGGGCGCCTTTCTCTATAAGTCGTCCGTTAACTAAATCCCACCTTGCGGTTGCATAGTTATAGACCGCCCGCTCGGCATGAATCAGACCGGTCACCTCCCACTCCCAGGCCGCCGGCTCAGGCTTCCGCCGCCGCATTATTATCGTCGGCCAATACAGCGCGGAAGTCTCCACATCGAATTCCCGAGAGCAAATCAGCGAGCCCTGACCGTCGCTCATAAACCACACGTCGTAAGATTCCTGACCGGGAACGGTATCACGAGAACGCACAAGCCTGGACGCAAGCGGCGGTATTATCAGCTCCTGGTCAATTACCAGCAGCCCCGTCAGCACCAAGGCAAGCAGCACGATAGGACCAATCACACGCTTCAAGCTGACCCCGGAAGCCATAACAGCTACCAGCTCGCTGGACTGCACCATCCTGCCGAACGAAAATGCCGCCGCAACAACCGTTATCATTCCCGCAAAGTCCCGAAAGTACAGCGTGCTGTTCAGCCCGTAATATATCAACATGTTCAGGATAACAGCCCACGTCCCCAGGTCGGCACGCTCCGTGAATTCATCCAGGTTCACAAACAGATCAATAATTACACGCAGCCCTATCAAAACGGAGAATGCTATCGCGTAGCCGATCAGAAAGTTCTTTGCAACATATTTGTCCAATATCTTCATCTGAATCGAAAATCATCCTTGCTATAGCTGCTCAGCTCTTCAGCAGCCTGTGATATATCATCGCAGCCAGCAGCAGCAAAAACACCAGCCCCGCCCACATCAGCCCCATGCCCAAAACGCTGCTTGAACCGAGGTTCTCGGTAATCTGCTTGCCACCGACTATGCACACTATCAATACCGCCGCCGGCACGCAACTTGCCCCGAAAGCCGTCAGCAGATGCCCCTCCTTCTTTATCACGCCCAGCCCGATGCCGATCAATATCATCGGCACACAGCCCAAACCGAACACAAGCCTCGAATGTATCTCGGCCCGTATTTTCACCAGCGTCTTGCGCATCTTCTTGTCAAGAGCATTGCCGAGCTTCCTCAATCTCTCGCCCGGGCCCTTCTTCAATACCCGCGATTGCGAAGCCTTGCCAATCGCGCCCAGAACATTCTCCGTCTGGAATCTCTCTCTTACATCCACATCTTTCGGCGGAATCAGCCCGCGAATAATATGACGCATCTTCAGATCGCCCGACCTTTCAATCGACAAATTGTGCAGATCCATAGTCAACGTCGGCGCCAGCTTGTTGCCCTCGATGTGCAGCGAGGCCTTCATAGGTCGCAATGTGGCCGGAAGCCCTTTGCCGCTCGTGTCCGATTCAATCACCACGATCTCCCCCTCCAGTTTGACCTTCTCATCACCCACCACAACATTGTCGGCTCTGAACTCAACCAGCTTCTCGCCGCTGTGCAGCCTGTAGTAATTGTTGGCGTCGGCGCCCAACCAGGTCTCAATATCCTGGGCCAAAAGCTCTGTCGTAAACTGCGCACAAGTGGCACGGGCATCCTTCTCAATCGGATGAAATCGCATCAGATCGGCCCGGATCCTCTTCATCTCACCTATCTTCTTGAATTTGATGGCATCGGTCAACAGCGAGCCGAACTCCGTGCTGATCGCCCCCTGCTCCACGGAAAATCCGCCCTTGTCCTCAGGCCCGATCTGGAACGTATTATCTGCGAATATTTGCACCTCATTAAATCTATCGTGCGAATTGAACGCCACTCGCGCCCTCTCGGCAGTGTAGATCTTCTCTACTCCGCCGCCTTTCAAATACGCCACCACCACACCAACTAATGTGCCGCTTTGAACATCGGCATGGTCCGCATAAATCAGCCACGGCTCGTCCGTAGGAAGCTTGTAATAACCACGCCGCTCGATATTACGGAAAAGGATCTGTTTCGCATCGGCCTTGAGAGATTTCTCCGCCAAGTGAACGAAAAAGGGGAGCATGTGAAAACTCAATATCAGATTCGCTATCGCCACTACAATCGCAAGCGACAAGCCCGGATAGACCAACGTCAAAAAACTTATCCCACTCGCCCGGCACGCGTCAAACTCGTTGTCGCTCGCGAACCGACCGTACACCAAGGCCGACGCAAACAATGCCGCCATCGGCAGCACGAACGTCAGCGTTATCGGCAGAAAATAACCCATAAGGCTCAGAACCTGCCGCGGACCCACTCCGTATTCCTGCACCGGACGAAGAATACTCCCAAGGCTCAAAATCAGCGTCAGCCCAACCACCGCAAGCACAAAAACCTTCAACAGCTCCCGAAATATATATCTGTGCAGTGTAAAAACCATTTCTCTACTTGCTTTATCCAATAGCGGTTTTGCCCCTACGGTATGTCTAACGGATTGATTGCCTTAATCCTGTCCGCATAGAGCTTGTATGAGTATTTTCCTAACAGCTCTTTGCAGTACTTCTCCAACAAGGCATCTCCTTTCTCGCTGCGAATTCTCTGTTTGACGCGATCCTGGACATCATCGGAAAACTCTATCACCTTGCCCGGATGCTTGTCCAGAATCTTAACGATCCGCCACTTGAACTCGCCGCGATATGAGCCTTTGACAGGCCCAACTACCTCGTTCGGGTCACCCTCCCATAAATCCTTCCAAAAATACGCCTCGGAGCCGGGATAAATATCAACAGCCTTGCCCTCCTTGTCCAGAGTGTACTTCTGCTTGACCGACTCGAATTCCTTGCCCTCATCCAGTTCGCCCTTTACTTTCTCGGCCGTCCTGAGATCCGAACACCAGATTTGGTCGATCTTGAGCTTCCTATCCAGCCTGAACTGTTCCTCGTGCTCTTTCAAATATGCCTTCATCTCCTCGGTCGTTGGATCCTCAACCTCCTTATTCACCGCCTGTTTGGATGCACCTAACAGAATCCTGTCCTCGTCGTCTCGCACCTGCTTGTTCAGGTTCTCGTCCTTGTCGAACCCTAACGACACCGCCTCCGAAACAAGAAGCGGCGTCCTCAAAGACCGCTCCAACAACACATCAACCCCCTGCGGGGTATGCAAATCCTGCGGCCGACGAAGCGGAGCTATCTCTCCCAATGTCTGGAACCAGTCCTTCATCGTTACTTTTCCCTTGTCAAAGGTTGCCAGAACAACGTTCTTTTCCTCCTGAGTCAGGTCGTCTCTGATCTGATTGTTGCGAATCCAGGGAACCTTGCGCTCGGCTTTCGGACGATACAACAGCCTTTGGTGAAGCTGCGCCGCCTTGAGATAATTGGTCCTTATCTTTCTCACATTTGAATTCTTATATATCTCCGTATAGTATTGGCCCAGAATTGCGTTGGCTTTCGTCCTTTCGGCCATCTGTTTCGCCCGCGCCTTGTCCAGCTTCGGGTCAGCCTTCATCCTCGCCTCGATCTCCGACTCGGTCACCGTCAGCTTGCCCACCAGGTGCTTCTGCATCAGAAGGTTCGTAATCCTTCGCTCCCTGAGTTTCTTGACGGCGTTATAGTTCGTTTCCTTCTTAAGATATTCCCCATCCTTCCGGTCCTGCATTATCATCGCCTTTTCCGCTATCATGGTAAGAAGCACCTTTTTCGCGTCGGTCGGCTCAGCCTTGCCGAAACCGTCGTAATCGTATGGCTGAAGCTCCGTCATCAGTCGTTTCACGAGATCATCTTTTGTGATAACGTAATCGCCTATCTCTGCAACGACAATCGACGGCTCCGCCGTGCCTTCGGCTGCCGGGCCTTCAGCCGGCCCCTTTGCTTTCTCCGCCGCCGCCGGTTTTGCCGCCGGCTGTTTCGCCTCACTGCCGGCCGGCTTCTTCGCTTCGTTGACCGCACCGCCACCTCTCACACGCCCGACGCAAAGGACCATCACCAATCCCGCCAAAAATAGCACCAATTTGCTTGAGACCTGCCTCATCTTGTTCACTCTCCTTGTATAGAGTATTCACAATTTTTGCCCGCCGCCGCCCGCGTTACTCCAGGCTGTGCCGGCCACACAATGAGCTATTACGCCGTTGATTATAACCTTTTCGCCCCCATTGGCAAAGCGAAATTGTCGCTGCACGCACCCGGCCCATGCCCGCCTTCGATGAGATAAGCGGTTTTCCATTTGCCTCAATCAGCCATACCCCTTACAATATCAACAGCACTGCAAAATTGAAGCTGGGCATTATGAAAACACAAAACCACAACAATCCGAACGCTGAGTGCCTCCGGAACTCCCGGAAAATCGTTCTCCCCACACTCGCCGGCTGTGCCTTTCTCTGCATCCTTCCTCTCCTGACCGACTTGCATGCCGACACGATTGTCCTCAAGGAAGGCCAGACCCTCACAGGTCTGATACTTGCCGAAAAAGAATCCACCTTGTACGTGGATATCGGCATTACCGTCTTGGCTGTCCCCAAAGAAGAAATACTCCAGTATGAATACACCAAGAGCTTTGATATCGCAGACGGCGACGTCAATGACATAAATGATTACGATCCGGAGCTCCACAAACAGCAGCACCCGAACCGCCTCTACAGAACGGCCGACCTCAAGAAACTTAGTATCGCAAAATGTGCCGAATTCGTCTCCGAGGCAGTCGTAAAAGTATCCAGCCCCGCAGGAACGGGCTCCGGATTCTTTATAAATGAAGACGGATACCTCATAACCAACTATCACGTAATAGAAAAAGAAACCAAAATCGAAGTCACCCTTTTCGCCAAAGCCGAAAACGGCTTTGAAAAAAGAAAATTAAAAAAGGTCAAAATCGAAGCAATCAATCTCTTTGTTGATCTGGCCCTGCTGAAAATCGAAGACCTGCCTCCCGGAAAAACCAAATTCGCTTACCTCGGCGACCTCAGCCGTATCGAAGTCGGCGAGCAGGTCTTTGCCGTCGGCAATCCACTCGGACTCGAACGAACAGTAACCGACGGCGTCATCAGCACAAAAAGCAGGGCATTCGAAGGACTTGTCTATCTGCAGACCAACGCCGACATCAATCCGGGTAACTCCGGCGGACCCTTGTTCAACCTCGCCGGCGAGGTCATCGGCGTCACCAACATGGGCTATATCTTCTATGGCGGCCTCGGCTTCGCAGTACCAGTCAACTACGTCAGGCACTTCATTGAAAACCGTGAAGCCTTCGCCTACGACAAGGACAACCCAAACACCGGCTACAGGTACCTCCAGCCCGACAAAAGACGCAACCAGGCCAAACCCGACTTCCTCAAAAACAAAAACGAAAGGCCCCCCAATGCAACTCTCCGCCAGAACAGCTCATAAAACCACAAATCGAACCATCGCTCGCCCCGCGATGTTCTTATGCTCCTGTGCCCTCGTCCTCCTGTGCTTACCTCTCTGCGTCCAGGCCGTGAGCTTGCCCAAAACCGCCGAGCTTCTCCCGCCCGAAACCGTCCTTCTCATCGACATCCATAATTTCAACCAGCTTACAGAGCAGTTCAAAAAAACCAGCTTCTACAGGCTCTACAAAGACCCCGCAATGGCCGCCTTCGTCGATGACGTCAAAGAAAAAATCCGCGAAAAAATCAAAGAGGCGGACAGCGAGTTTGCCACCTCGATTTTTGATCCTGGCATATTCCCCGAGGGCAAGGTGGCCTTCGCAATGATTCTCAACGAACAAACAATGGATGCTAACGACCTGCCCTTTTTGTTCATAATCCAGGCTGCCCAACAAATCGATAAATTCAAAGAATATGTACGAAAAATGGTCGCCGAAGAAATCAACGAGGGAGCACGCCTCCAGACCGAAGATTACCGCGGTGTCACTGTTGAAACCGTTATCGACGCCGAATCAGCATTTAGCCACTGCTTTATTGACGACTGTTTCATAATCAGTTTACCCGACATCCTCAAATTCGTCCTCGCCCATATCAAAGGCGCCCCCGGCGCTACACTCGCCGACGACCCTGACTACACGGCCGCGATCAAAGCCGTCGGACCACACCACGACATCGACATCTACGTCAATCTAAAGCAATTCATAAAGGCAATGGTCGCCGATGACTCAGCCGGCCAACTCAAGACCACCGTCACAAACCTGGGCCTCGATAATGTCACCTCGCTCGGCTGCTCAATCGGACTCGGACGAGACCCGGGCAACGGCTCGTCCGCCAAGGCGCTTCTAAAAATTGACGGCGAGAAAAAAGGCCTCTGCAAAATGCTCGAACTCGAATCGGCCGCTATGAAAGTGCCCAAATTCGCACCGGCCGATTTCTCCTCGGCCACATTTGTCAACTTAAACGTCAAAAAGGCATACGATACACTCTACCGCATTGCCTACGCCTTCAGCCCCCAGTTCGCTGCAATAATGGTAATGCCGATTCTGCCCCCCAGTCCCGATGGCCGCCCGGGCCTAACGCTCAAAGCCGACATCATCGACCATCTCGGCTCACAGCTTCTGAGCTTCCGCAGCATAGACAAATCGGCCCCTGCAACAGCCGTTCCAAGGACCGAATTCATTATTGCCCTCGCTGCAAACAACCGCAACGCGCTTGAAACGTCCCTCTCACGCCTCCACGCCTTGTTTTCCCAGAACAAGCCCGATGCCAGACGCCAACTCCTCGGCCACACCATCTACCTGATTGACCTATCCACCATCCTGCCCCCCTTTATTTCCGGTGCAAAGCCGTCGATACAGGCCCCCTCTGAGCCGCCGTCGCAAATACCCCTGTCTCTACTGCTGCCCAAGGTCGCATTCACAGTCACTGATACTCATCTGATTTTAGGCCTTGAGGCCCCGGTCGAGCGGGCAATTCGCACCTTGAGCGCCGCGCCCGACCCGGACGCTATCCCAAAGTGGTTCGCCAAAGCCAAATCCACCTGCCCCGATGTCGTCGGATTAGCCGCCCTACAGAACGATGCCGCTTTGGCCCAGATCGTCTGGAAAACTATGAAAGAATCCGACAGCAGCGAGTCCAAAACAGCCGACGACAAACGCTCAATCGGAATCGGCGTCAGCCCCACCGCCGGCCTCTCGCTCACACAAACCGGCATTGACCTCGTGAACCCCGACCTCTTGCCCGAATTCGACCTCGTCCGAAAATACTTCGGCCTCTCCGTCACCTACGGAATCTCCACACCCGACGGATTCTTTTTCGAGTTCAAGTACATCTACCCCGACTAACACACAACTCAAAAAACATCGGCACTTTGCCAACCAGACCGGCGACGCTGACCGACGGTTAGTCTGCATTTCTCACCGCCGAGCACGCATTTTATAGGAACGAGAATCGCCCTTTGTGATTTTCTTCAAAATAACGTCCTTATATTCACACTTGCGTTTGGCTGACCTGAGTTCTGTTTCCTATATTTTAATTGGCATCATCGGGATCGAGCCTGGATCGCCGGCGGTCCCGGCCGGGCCGAGACGCGGTAATTTAGTGCAGGCGCCGACCTGAAATCCCGATGTATCCCAATGGTGGCAGGGTGCCATTTTACAGCTTAGCCGAAAGACCCGGCCCTGCACAATAAGGTCAAGGCGCAGCGCATGATACGCTTGCATAGGTGAGATGTATATGTTCGGACTCTTGAAAAGCCGCCCCTGCTCGATTGGCGTGGACGCCGAGTGTGACAACATCAGATTAGTCCAGCTTGCCGACAACGGAAAGGGCATAAAGCTAATCGCCGGAAGAAACAGAAATCGCCCGGACGACATCAATCCCACCTCCAGCAGTTGGCAACGCTGGGCCGCCCAGACAATACGCCTGTTCACGGCAAACGGTGATTTCCACGGCAAAGACGTCGTCGCCGCTATCCCCGCAAGCGATGTATTCATCGACCACATAAGAGTATCGAAAACAAATGACAATGAGACCAAACTTGATGATATCGCCTTTTCCAAGATAAAGCAGAAACTGCCATTCAAGCCCGTCAAAGACAACGTAATGATAAAGTGCATCCGAACCGAGGATGACAACGTCCTCGTGATTGTCGCCGAACGAAAGACCATTGACAGGCACCTCGCAATTTACGAAAAGGCCAATCTCCGCATTAAGACTATCGCCGTTTGGCCGCTTGCCCTGATAAACTGCTATACCACCTTCTTCGGAAGGCGAAAATCCGACATCGAAGCCATTGTCATGTTAGCCAGTATTGAGACAAACTGCACAAACGTTGTGATTTGTCGCCATAAGAATCTCCTCTTTGCCCGGTCGGTATCCATAGGCGCAAAGCAGCTCGATGATGACAAGGTGGTAACGAGGCTCGTCCTCGAGCTGACCGCCTGCAGACGACAGTTCGTCTCGATGCACCGAAACGCGCAAATAGAGCGCTTGATTTTCCTTACCGGCCAGGCCGTTGACAGGACCACCTGTACGACAATAGCAAAACAGCTCGAAATGCCCGCACAGAGCGGAGATTGTCTGGCCGCCGTCCAAATAAGTAATCCCTATCGGCTGGGGATTGACAGAAGATCCGCCTCTTCCGATTCCGATGAAGTCGCGGCCCGGCAAAAGCAGCAGGTTAACTGGGCGACGGCCTTTGGCCTGAGTCTATCCTAACGAAAGAAAACAAAATGAGACAACGCACGCTAATAAACACCGCAAGAGGAAGTAGATTGCAGAATACTCAATGAACGTGTGTGCTTTGGGAGGTACGGTAAAAAATGGCTAATATAAACTTCGTACCAGATGATTACGTGCAAAGCAGCGAATCACGCAGGACAAACCTGGTCTGTCTTGTGCTCCTTATGATGGTAATGGCCGCCTTGGGCGGCTCCTTTATGACCATAAAGATACGCCAGCGGGCCTGCACAGCCAGAGAGGCCCTGGTTGGAGCAAGGACGATCCGATTAAAGAAGTCCATAAGACAGTTTGAAAATCTCCGGGCAAAGCGAAAGGCCATGATGAAAACCGCCCTTACCACCGCAGAGCTGCTTGAGCCCGTGCCCAGAAGTGTCTTACTGGCCTCACTGACGAACAATTTGCCTCCGGGCGTCTCACTGTTAAAGGTCAACCTGCTTCAAAAGGAGCCGAAGAAGGCTCCACGCCCTGCCGCACCAACGAGCAAATACAAGACCGCACAGGCACGCAAAAACGCGCCCCCGTCGGCCAGAATCTCCCAGGAAAAGGCTTTGGAAACCCACATAGACATCGCAGGAATGGCTCCCAGTGACCTTCAGGTCGCCGCATATATCGAACACCTGAGCAGCTCCAATCTCCTCGACAACGTCGCGCTGGTCGAATCAAAGGAGTATAAGGTCGATGATACGACCTTCAGGCAGTTCAAGCTAAAGGCCATGCTCAGACAAGAGGTGCATCTTACCAGTAACGATGTCGATCTGATCAGGGACGGTGCAAAAGAATCGGTATACAGGTTTTAGTATCAGTATCGTCGGACTATTGGCATCCGTAAGCTAATAAAGGCAAAAATATCGTGAGGGCAAAATCATGACAGGCGGTTTAAGAAAAGCTGTGTTCTTCGCTCTGGTCGTCGGCGTAACCATAGTGGGATACCAGTATCTGATCAAGCCGGCCAACAAACACCTCGCAGAGGCAAAGGCCCGAGTCGAGGCAAAAATGGCAAAACTCTCCGACTTCGAAAAGGCCACCTCCGCCGCTGAGGACTTTACAAAGCAGCTTGAGCAACTGCAGGAGGCTATCGCATTCTTTGAAAGCAAACTGCCACCAAAGAGTCAGATTCACAAAGTCCTTGAGCAGGTCACCATAATTGCGCAAAAGGAAGGCCTAAAGCCCAAAACAATTCGAACACTGGCCGAAAAAGACAATAGCGGCTACATCGAGCAGCCCTTGAGAATGGAATTAGTGGGAAACTTCAAGGCGTTTTATTCCTTCCTCCTCGAACTCGAAAAGCTTCCCCGAATAATGAAGATTCGCGAGCTCGAGATCAATAAGCAGGCAAACAACGAGGGACAGATAGCCGCTAATTTCGTCGTCAGTATATTCTTCCAGAATGAAACCGGCTAAATTCGGTCTTGAGCCGGCGATTCGGCGTTTCTGGCCGGCTCAATACTGAGAACTTGGACTTTTTAACGGAGCTTAACTATGTTGTCTTTTTTGCGAGAGCAGAGTTTTGATGATTTGCCGGCTCAAAAGAAGGCCGGTTCCGCCGCCGGCACTTCTGCCGACGGTGAGAAAAATGTCCCCGACCAGGGCTTTCTTACCGTCGCCACAGACCGAAGACAGGTCCGCAGGAGTACCACGCTGCTTGCCGTTGTCTTTGTCGTCGGGCTACTGTGCATTTGGTTTATGGTAAGAAAAACCTCTCCTCAGACCGCCGAGGCCACAGCAGCAGACGTCAATGAAATCGATATGGCAAGGGCAATGTCTCGCATTACCGGCGGTAAGGCCGAAATGTTCGACAGAATGGATGAGATTGTAAACAAGTTCTATGAGTTCTCCGAAGTACTCCAGGTAAAGGTCAGCGAGCTTGTTAAGAATCCCTTCGAGCTTGAGACATTCTTGGCAGGCCTAAAGGCAAAAGCTGACGCCGCCGATAAGGTCCTTGAAATCGATACCGACGCGGTCAGGAAACAACAGATAGAACAGCAGGCCGAACAACTGCAGATCTTGACCATAATGCAGACCGACCAGACTAACTGCTGCATGATAGACGGTAAGGTCCTCTATGAGGGCGACTGCGTGGGCGACTTCAAGATCAGCCGGATCGGCAGTAATTTCGTAAAGCTCCTGTGGGACCCCAAAGACGAATCCGCCCGTCTGGGACCCGGTTCGCAAAATGTGGAAATTGTATTGAAGCTGTCGGAATGAAACTACCATTTGCATTTGGAAATAAAGAGCCCCCGGAGGGCCGGGAAGGTTTGCAGCCGGTTTGGAGCACCGACGCCCAGTCAGTCCAGGGCCTCAGTGACTTGTATTCTCCCGACAAGGCCGGCGAATCGCACATTTATGATATTGCCGATGCCTTGCTGGATATGGGCAGGATTACCACTGAGCAGCATGCACAGCTCCGGAGCCAGGAAAAGGCAAATCAGGGCTGCGAAGTTGCGGACCTGCTGGCCAGCTCCGGCTGGGTCGGCGCAGATGACATCCTGGAGGCCAAGGCAAAACTATATGACCTGGAGTTCACACATATAAGGCCTGATGATGTGGACAGGCAAGCATTTGAGAAGCTTGACGTTGATTTTATGAAAAACTGCTCTCTCTGTCCTATTGCTGTAAAAGAGGGTGTCCTGGTGGTTGCAACAAGTGAGCCGGCAAATGTCTTCGCAATAGAGGATGTAAAAAGGCAGACGCAGATGGATGTCAGAGCCGTCGTCTGCAGCACCGAAGATATTGAAACCGTGTGCGATTCGTTCAAGGCCGAAGGAGTCGATTACAACCTCGACGATATCATCAGTGATATGACCGATGTCGAAGTCGTACAGGACGAGCAGGAAGAGTCCGAAGACCTCGAGAGAATGGCCGGGCAATCGCCCGTCATTAAATTCGTCAATTATGTGATTAGTAAAGCAATACGTGAAGGCGCCAGTGATATCCATATTGAGCCCAAGGACAAGTCGATGAGGACAAGGTATCGCATAGACGGAGTGCTTTTCGAGATGATGCAGTCGCCTCTAAAAATGCATCCCGCCATCGTCTCACGTATCAAAATTATGGCCAACCTTGATATCTCCGAAAGGCGCCTTCCGCAAGACGGAAAGATATCCGTCATCGTCGGCAGCAGGGCCATTGACTTGCGAATCTCGACGCTGCCAACAAGCCACGGTGAGAAGGTCGTCATTCGTGTGCTCGATAGTAAATCAATTCTACGGGGCCTCGAACAGTTAGGGATGGAGCCGGAGGTTATGGACGCCTTTCGACGACAGATTGCCCTTCCTCACGGGATTCTGCTTGTCACCGGACCGACCGGCTCCGGGAAAAGCACTACCCTCTATTCGGCCCTGTGCCAGATGGATGGTGACAGCCTCAATATCTCAACCGTCGAGGATCCCGTCGAATATGAGCTTGATTTCTGTAATCAGGTCCAGAGTAATGAAAAAATCGGACTTAGTTTTGCCATGGCGCTGCGCAGTCTCCTACGCCAGGACCCGGACATCATTATGATTGGTGAGATTCGAGACAACGAGACTGCGCGCATAGCCGTACAGGCCGCCCTCACCGGCCACCTGGTGCTTTCCACACTCCACACAAATGATGCAGCCGGCAGCATAACCAGATTGGTCAATATCGGCATTGATGCCTACCTGATAGCCGCCTCGCTCAATGGCGTACTTGCCCAGCGACTCGTCAGAAAAATCTGTCCAAAGTGCAAAGAGCTCTACAAGGTTCCCGAGCACATGCGAGAGTACGTCAAGAAGACCGGAGTTGATCCCGGGCAGCTCTTTCACGGAAAAGGCTGTGACAATTGCAGGGGCTCCGGGTACCTCGGCAGAATCGGTATCTACGAGTTCCTCGTTATTGACGACCTGTTCAGAGACATGATCAATAAAGACCCCTCGGTCAGCAGTATGCGCAGGGTCTTTCATGACAGTGGCAGAAACAGCCTCTTCGATGACGGAATAATAAAAGTAAAGCAGGGCCTGACCACAATAGAAGAAGTGCTCAGAGTCACCGAGATCTACGGCCAAAACGAAAACGAGGCTTTCGTCGAGAATGTCTAATAAGAAAAGATAAAGCGAGATACGAACATTCGTGAAGGGTCTATGAAATGATCGACATAAGAACCATATTAGCCACCGCAATTGAAAACGACGCCAGCGACGTCCACATTAACGTCGGTATGCCGCCTGTATTGAGAAAGAATACCGAGCTGATTGACCTGGATTCGCCCCCGGTCAGCGATGAAGACGCCAAAGAGATGGTGATCTCCATGGTCGGACCCGAGAGGTTCAACACATTCCAGGAAAAGAAGGACCTCGACTTCTCCACGAGTATCGACGACGGCCATCGCTTCCGTGTTAACGCCCACGTCCAGTGTGATACTATCGCTATCTCATTCAGAGTTATACCAAATCAGGTCTTCGATTTGGATGACCTCCACCTGCCCCCGATAGTCAAGGAGCTCACCGACCTGCCCAGAGGCCTGGTCCTTGTCACCGGACATACAGGATCGGGCAAGAGCACCTCGCTCGCCGCCATGATAGGAGTCATTAACCAAAAATACAGAAAACGCATTATTACGCTCGAAGACCCTATCGAATACATGATAGAAAACGACAACAGTATGATAGAGCAGCGAGAAATCGGCGCTGACTGCCCCGCCTTCTCCTCCGGACTCCGCCACGTCTTGCGACAGGACCCCGACATTATTATGGTAGGCGAAATGAGAGACCTTGAAACCACCAGTTTCACAATCACCGCCGCCGAGACAGGACACCTTGTCTTCAGCACACTACACACAATCAATGCCGCGCAGACTATCGAGCGTATCATAGATATCTATCCAGCCACTCAGCAGAATCAGGTGCGAACAATGCTCGCAAATACCCTGCAGGCCGTTATATCACAGACGCTCTTCCGAAGAATAGACCAGCCCGGAATGGTCCCCTGCACGGAAATATTGCTCTGCACGTCCGCCGCCAGAAACTGCATTCGAGAGAACAGAATCTACGAGATTCCAAACATCATTGAAACTTCACGAAGACTCGGTATGCAGAACCTCGACAACAGCATCGCTGACATGTACTCCAAAGGCTACATCGACAGAGAAGAAGCAATTAATCGATCGAGCAATCCCGCAAAAATGGAGAAGATACTCGTGCCTGTGAACGAGTTTGAAGTTGTCCAGCCCCCACACGCAGTAAGCGCAAAGACTTAAGGTGCCAAGATATGTTTCAGGAATCTTCACGTAGTCAGCAAGGCGGCACTGCCGTTGCCGAAGACAGCCGCAGAGATCAGCAACCTCACGAACAGCAGCTCACCAGCGAGTCCACCTTCCCGGCCAGGCCCCTGTCAACCGGCCAAAAGAAAGCCGGCTGGCAAAGGATAAGGACTTTCAGAGTCGAGTTCGGGCCCAGCAGAAAGGACATCCTCAACTTCACCAACCAGCTTGCCGTTATGATCCGCGCGGGCATCAGTCTTCAGGATTCACTTGAGTCAATTGCAGGGCAAAACACCAACCAGAAATTCAAGGTGGTCATCACCGACCTCAAGAATCGAATCGAAGCCGGCCAGAGCTTCTCGCAGGCGCTCGCGGAGCACCCGCAGGTTTTCACCAACCTCTACATAAACATGGTCGCAGCAGCAGAAGTCTCCGGCTCCCTCAGCTCAATGCTCCAGAAACTGGCCGAGTATCTCGATTCCGAAGCAGAAACACGCTCACAGATCAAAGGCGCTATGGTCTATCCCGTTATCATTGCCGTTATGGCCGTCGCCGTCACCATCTTCCTGTTGTGTTTCGTCTTGCCCAGGTTCACCGCCATATTCGCCGGCAAAGAGCACCTCTTGCCTACCCCCACAAAAATACTGATGGCAAGCAGCGCCTTTCTTCGCGGCTTTTGGTACTTCATCATCCCCGGTGTCGGCGCGCTGATGTGGACCTTTTGGTATTTCATCGGCACCACCGGCGGACGATTCTGGTGGGACAAAACCAAACTCGTCCTCCCACTGATAAAAACGCTCTGCCGAAGCCTTTACATAACCAGAAGCCTCCACACAATGGGCGTTTTGATACGAGCCGGCGTCCCCATTCTAAATACCATTTCCATAACCGCACAAATCTCCGGAAACGTTCTCTACAAAGCTATGTGGCTCGGCGTTCACGAGGAGGTGCGCCAGGGAAAGAAAATCGCCTCGAGTCTAAGCCAATATAGTCTAATGCCGCCCAACGTCGTCCAGATGATTCGAAGCGGCGAAGATTCCGGGACGATGGGCGACGTTCTCAGGGATGTTTCCGACTATTACGCAAGAGAGCTCAAAACAGTCATCAAAACAGTAACGTCAATGATTGAGCCCATAATGATTTGCCTTATGGGTGTCCTCGTGGGCTTCATCGCCATGAGTATCATTCTCCCGATTTTCAGAATGTCCAGTCTCGTCATGGGCAAATAGAAGGAATATTTAACCGACCAATGGGACCCCGGCCTTTGGGAATCGCCAAATGAAAACTAACGGCTTCACCCTTATTGAGGCGTTATTCGCAATACTGCTGGTGGGTCTGGCAATTGCCTCCCTCCTTGGCGCAAACACCGCATTCACCTGGACCAACGCTGCCGGAACGGACCTGTCAACCGCTGAGTTCCTGCTCGAACAGATAAAAGAGCTTACCGCCCTAGCCGCCTACGACGACCTCGACGACTTCGACGACGCAACCTTCTCGCCGCCGGTCGGTGCCGACAGTGCGACCTTGAACGATTTTGCCGCGTTCACTCAGCAGGTCACCGTAGAAAACGTCAGCTCATCGAATTTTGCGATGACCGTCACCCCCCATACCAGCTCCTTTGTTCGAGTGACCGTAAGCATCCTCAAGAACTCTAAGGAAATCTGTTCCGCCAGTTGGATTCGAGCACAATACTAAGAGGGGGTCAGAAATAGAAAGGTTTCTTTCTGTCATTCCCGCGAAAAGCACGCCCTGAGCTATGCCGAACGGGCGGGAATCCGGAAGTGGCGAGCGAGAAGTCAGCGTTGAGACATAAAACGACCTCTAACTCATAGGATACGATATGCGATATACGACATACAACATACCAGACAGGCGATACCAGGTACGCGATACGCGATACGCGATACGAGATACGAGACGTATGTCCGCTTTCACCCTGGTCGAGCTGCTCGTCGCGCTGGCGATCACGGCCATACTGCTCACCGCCGTAGCCGTTGCCTTCAACGCCTCGATTATAAACTACCGCGAAAACGAAGACATGTTCAAAGCAATCAACACCGCCCGACAGGCCCTATTTCGGATAACGACCCAAATCCGAACAGGCCTCGTCGACCCTAATGACATCGCGAGTACGGATAGATGTACGGTACTCTGTGCCGATGGTTCGAAGGTAACATACCGCTATGACGACAGTCCAGACAATACGCTGTCCCTTCATGACGACGGCACGGGAAGCGATTACGTGCTTTGTGAGAATGTTGCCGCTATGACATTCACAAAGACTCCCACTGATGACGGACTTGATTGTAAGAGTGTTCAGATTTCCATAGCAGTTGGTAGCGGCAGTGCCCAACGGAAGCTCGCCGCCGCCGCAGTAGTCAGAAGAAACCTCCCCTAACCGGCATTTCTCACCGCCGAGTACGCCGACTACTTGGCGCGGCTTCGCTTCGCTCAGCCGCAACCAAAATGTTAGTGTCGTCCCAGAGTTTGTGGCCAATTTGGTTGGTCACTTTGCGAACAACCAATTGCGTTTATCGCTTTGCCGGCTACCAGCAGAATCACAAGCCTGTAAGCTCTCCTGTGCCGAACAAGGACTTACTCTTGCTTTTGCCCGATAATAATGTTACTATCTCTTTGGCGGCACGGAGGATAGGGCAACGCAGGCGTGCGACCCGAGCGCCGTGTCGGTGCTATACAGCAGAACGCCTCTGCGAGACTCTCGGAGCCGTTTTCTGTCGGGATAGAAATACGGCGCGCACAACCTTAGGTAACAGCTTGGCTGTTTCAGCGTTTCCACTTGTATGTGCCCGTTTAGCTTTTACCATAGTCCACGTTTCCGCAAGCCTCCCTGCAATCCCGGACGGTCGGATTTCCCGAGTCCGGTTTTGGTCTCGGCCCTAACTGTAAAATTTTTCAAACACAGGTCTTTCCATAAAGTCTTAGGCTTAAGTGCTGGCTCACATACACCCAAAGCCATATAGTTTACCTGTATCCTCGTTCCAATAGGCCACTGCAATTCTCCAGTTCGGCGCCTGGATGCACATAGCTCACTCGAAACCACCGAGTACCCAGAGTCCCTTTGCCCAGTGCGGGCATTACCCTTCACTGGGACGATTTTGAAAATCGTCTCAGAAGACATTACTCTTCCTTCATAACTACTACAGACTCATGCGCCAAACTGTACTGGTTCAGCGTGAAACGGACATTGTCCACTTACGGTTAAGAGAATA
>CAYWOD010000001.1:0-59749 GCA_964459805.1 uncultured Pirellulales bacterium | reverse complement strand
GATTGACACGCATTGCCATTTGACTTTCGAGCAGTTGGCCCCGGATATTGAAGTCGTTCTCGAACGCAGCAAAGCCGCCGGCGTCACCGCCTGGATAACGGTCGGCACCGACATCGACCAAAACCGAAAGGCCGTCGAACTCGCCGACAAATACGAAAATATGTACGCCGCCGTCGGCATCCACCCCCACGATGCCAAGGATGTAACCGCCGATACACTAACACAGCTCCGCGAGCTTGGACAAAACGTAAACGTCGTCGCCATCGGCGAAACAGGCCTGGACTTCCATTACAACTTCTCCAAACAGCCTGACCAAAGACGAGTCTTCGCCGCACAATTGAAGCTCGCCGCAGAGCTAAATCTCCCCGTCATCGTCCATTCGAGAAACGCCTTCGACGAAACAATGGACACCCTCGAGCAGTTCGGCCGACCCGTCAAAGCCGTAGTCTTCCACTGTTTCAGCGGCTCACCCGAACAGGCTAAACGCGTCCTCGGCCTCGGCCGCCACATCTCCTTTACCGGCGTCGTGACCTTCAAAAACGCCGAGCTGGCCCGCCGCGCTGTCGAAGTTGTCCCCCTCGATAGACTAATGCTCGAAACCGACTGCCCCTATATGTCACCCGAACCAATGCGAAAGCAGAAGATAAACGAGCCCGCCCTCATGGCCCACACCGCAAAATTCCTCGCCGAGCTAAAGGGTCTCGATCTCCCCGCCTTCGCCGCCGCCGTAACCGCCACCTCAAAAGCCTTCTTCAACATCCCGGTCACCAATCTGAAATCTGAAATCTGAAATTCACTCCCCTCCCCACCTTCGCCGCCACCCGAATCCGTCATCCAGCATCAACCGTCAAGCACCCAGCCGTCTGAGATTCTCAGCGCAAATAGCCTTCGGCCCTGAGCCAAGTCGAAGGGGGAGAATCCGGCAACGAAAAAAATCCCGGACCGGTCCCGGAATAACAACCGACTCACTTAGGAAAACCCCTGAATCGGATGTCCACGTCACGCCGGCAGGCACATCAAAGCAGGTGAATAAACATAGACAGGAATGCTCAAGAAGAAAAAACTGCGACTAATGCAGAAAGTTCTCTTTGACTTCTTGCTCTTTATAGGTAACAATATTGACGGAATACTACACTAATTCTTTAGAAACGGCGCCGGCGAGGT
The DNA here is from genome assembly GCA_964459805.1 of uncultured Pirellulales bacterium. Lineage (GTDB taxonomy): Bacteria > Planctomycetota > Phycisphaerae > Sedimentisphaerales > Anaerobacaceae > DAOVRL01. Next base: position 58,585 of record CAYWOD010000001.1, on the reverse strand, counting down.
CAGGCAAGATGGCGTTAGATGCTTACTCGTACGTGCGTATAGTCGCAGGTTGAAGATATGGGTAAGAAAAGCAAGACGATAGATACTCAAAGGATCAGGAAAGCTGTTAAGGAGATACTCCTTGCGGTGGGTGAGGACGTCAAGCGCGAGGGGCTCAAGGATACGCCGGACCGAGTGGCGAGGATGTACACCGAGCTTTTAGGCGGGATGAGCGAGGACCCCGAAGAGCATCTTCGCAGCGTTTTCACGGAGAATTATGATGAGATCGTTCTTCTGCGTGACATACCGTTTTACAGTATTTGCGAGCACCACTTGATGCCGTTTATCGGCTCAGCCCACGTAGCGTATCTGCCGATCGGCTCGGTGCTTGGCGTCAGCAAGCTGGCCCGCATTGTGGAGTGTTTTGCCCGGCGGCCGCAGACCCAGGAGAGGCTCACGTACCAGATAGCTGATTTCATTATGAGCCGTCTGAAGCCTCGCGGCGTTGCGGTGGTGTTAGAGGCATCGCATAGCTGTATGACGATCCGGGGGATAAAGAAGCCCGGCTCGGTGATGGTGACATCGGCGCTTCGCGGGATATTCAGGCGAGACCCCAAGAGCCGAAACGAAGTCTTGAGCCTGATGCACAGCGGCGCCAAGTAAGAGAGGGCTGTCCTTATGCACAAGCTGGCCAGGTGTGTGCGGTTTTCGGTGAATCCTTTTCTGTCGGGAGAAAGCGAAGGGTACAATTCGTTTGCATCGAAGCCGACGGGTGAGGGGCTGTCGCTATTTTTGGAATTATTGGTGGAGGTAGCCGGCGACGTTGAGCCGGCTACGGGGTTTGTTGTCAATGTAACGGACATCGATGAGGAGGTTCGCCGCTGGGTGGTGCCGATCTTTGCCGAGCGGATAAGGGCGGATTTTCGGGCGGGCAGGCATATCGGGTTTTCTGCTATAGCCGAGCTTTTGGGAACGGCCTGGAGTGAGCTGGCCGATAAGTTCGCCGCGGCGAGCCTGAGCAGGCTGAGTCTGAAGCTGAATCCTTACAGAAAAGCTGGTATAGATACGGGGGATTGCCGGATGGTATATTTCAGTGAGAAGTTTGAATTTGCGGCGACGCACAAGCTGTGGAACGAGGAATTCTCCGAGCAGCGAAATTTCGAGCTCTTCGGTAAGTGCGCAAATCCAGCGGGCCATGGGCACAACTACATCGTGGAGGTTACGGTCAAAACGCCACCGCATAACAGCTTTTGTATCGGCGATTTTGAGAGAACGGTGGACGAGGAGCTCATAAAGGCGGTGGACCACAAGAATCTGAATGTTGACGTTGCCCGGTTTGGCACGACCAATCCTACTGTTGAGAACATCGCGGCCTTTGCGTGGGACGAGCTGGTGGGCAAATTCGGGCAAGCGTCGCTGCACTGCGTTACGATCTGGGAGACCGAGAGGACTTATTGTTCGTATTGCGGATAGCTTTGTATGGGTAGAAGAGCCACCGATCCCGCCTCCGGCGGCGGTTCTTGATCAAGAATCAAGTAAAAACCGGCGAGTGATTCCTTACGGGCGTGAGCAAGGGTGGTCACAAGGAGACGAGCCAGTTCTGGAGAACAGCGGCGAGATCTGAGAAGTTGAGGGTGTCGTCTTCGTTTGCGTCGAGTCCTGTGTCGGCAGGGACATCGAACCAATGCAGAGCCAAAAGGGCGAGGTCCGGCAGACTTACCGTTGCTGAGCCGTCTGCATCGCCAAAAAGGCTGTGGAATTCTATTGTATAGAAGCCGTCGTCGGGATTGTGGTCGTCGTCGAGCAGGGTCAGGCCGTTGGCATCAGTTATGGCGACACAATCCAGGTTCAAGCAGTAAGCATCGTCCGGCAGCGGCGATTGAAACAATAGGGTAAGCAGTGGCGCAGCGTTATCGTAGTCGAATTCAGCTTGATTCATATCGATGGTTCCATTTGTTGTCCCTATAAGCTGAACATCGTTCTTGGTTACCGATACATCCCGGCTGAATTGCACCTGTATTTTGTTGACATTCGAGCGCTGGTCTTGGCCGTCGGCGATTCTTACCGATGTAACATAGAGGCCGGGATCAATATCACCCTGGATTTGTAGCTCCAGAATAGTGGTGAAGGCCTGGGTGCCGCCCGGTGTGCCAATGATGCGTATCGCCCGGCCGACTGTAGGTGCAAAATTGAACGTGATTGTCTGGTACATTTTGAAACGGTCAAGAGCACGGTCCATTTGGAGGTTGGCCGGCTGGATGAATCGGCCGTCGCGCAGGATCTCTACGGTCAGGTCATTGAAGAAGCCTCCCTTTGCGCTGCCACTCTTATAGTAATCGTTGATTCGCTGCCAAACGACATCGCCCTCGTAGAAGGTGACCTGGTCGAATTTGACCGGCTGCGAAAAGTCCAATTGATACCAGTGGCGCTCAGGGCGTGCGTTCTCGTCGAAAAGGTAAGTGTAATATGGTCTGTGGCCGTTATAGGAGTTATCCGTTATTCCGTCGATAATCGAGTAGAGGTCTTCGCGGTCTTTGTGGGGATTATAGCATTGAACGGCTGCGGTGGGGGTGACAGTAATCCCGGCGGCAAGTGCATCAGCGACGAGGCCGAGAGGGCCGTTTGGGTCAGGCTTCTCAGGATCGGGTATAATCATATTGTCATCGGGGATGTGGTATGTGGCTGCCGGGCCGGTGCCGGTTATATAGCCGCCATTATCCAGGATGTTCCGCTGGGCAAGGATGGTCAGGCGAGAAGCGATGCCGGTAATGGTATCGTACTGAGGAAGGTATTGGTGGGGGTCCGGCAGGTACGGCCTGTAGAGGTTCTTGTAAAGGTCGCCGCATACGGCCGGGTCTGTGAGGTCGCAGGGCAGGTTGCCGAAGCCTTCAATAATTCCAATCAGGCCGCCTGCTGTTGCGGGGTTGCAGTCGCAGTCCCAGCCGGCCAAGACTCCGATCTGGACGGTGTCTTTGAAGTCACCCTGGCCATAGAGTATGGCCAGAACCGTTGTCCCGGTGTTGACTGTCGATTCTATCCAATTGTAATAGCGGCCATAGCTGTTTAGGCCTTGGTACTTGTCATGTAGTTTGTATCGTGTTGGGCGCCAGTTGAGTATGCCATCATCGGCGTCTTCGAGGTACCAGTTGAGCACGTCGGTTATGACCTGGTGCGTTCGACTTGTCGTTGGTACGGCAGTGAGGGCCTGGGTTACAAGAGTTACGACGTTCGGCTCGAAAAAGGCGTTGGCATACATAGCGGCGTAGAACTGCGCGGCGTGAACCGGGAAACCCGTATTTGTGATGTGTGCGAACTTCGCGGTCAGATCAATGGCGGTCTGGGCGAGGCCTGGAGAGACTGCGCCAAGGGTTTCGGTAGTTATTTGAGAGTCGATTGAATACCAGTGTTGGTTGTAAGTGCGGCTTCCGGTTTCCGGCGGCAGGTGTCCATCACCCAAAAGGTACCAGGCCTGCCTGTTTGCAATGTATATACCAGAGGTGGTTATATGTGAGCGCCATTGGGCGGCGATTTGGTGCGAATTGCAATCAAATCCATCGGTTTCAAGTATGTGCAGGGCCAAGTATTCAATATCGGTATCGTCATCAGCGTCCCATTCGGGCTTTATGACCCACGGAACAGAGTTATTAGGATTGGGTGTGTTGGAATACTCGCCTTCAGTTTCTCTTCCAGCGGCGTTTCCAATTAGTTGACCGAGCCACATACCGCGCATCTTGTCGTAGAGGTCTTCGGCCTGGATCGTTCTTTCGGCAATTGCCCGCGCGTGTACAGATAGCACTATCAGCAGCGAGAGTGCGAAAGTTTCGGCTTTGATACGGCCCATATTCATCTTTGCGAACCTCCTCAAAGTATATTGTAACTTAACGGCGGCGATAAGCCAAGCTAATTCGGCGTTTTGCGGAGCTGTCGGAGTGAAAAAGTGCGAAGGGGCTGGAATGGGCGCGGGGATTGGTGAACGGAAGTCGTCCTATAATAAGGGTTTTCTTAGGTCTGATAAGGAGTTGACGGTTGTGAACTTATCGCCCATTGGAAACGTATGATTTTTAGCTTAAAATCGGATATTTGATGAGCGCAGCAGATCCGGCTTTGCTAAAGCTATGTTCTTTATTTGCCGATACTTATGTTATAAGCGATGGCCGGCCATCAGCAGATAGTCCGAGAATTACAGCTCGGCAGCGAAGCCGGTCGGATAAAAATTGACCGGGGAGAAACGGAATGCAGCGGGTGCTGTATTTGTTTTTTTTGCGCATCCGACGGGCACGGAGTCTGTCCAGATTGATTATTGAAGTGTTGTTTTCGGCGCGGTGGGAAATTCTTCTTTGGGTTTGATATGAGAGCATTGGTTACAGGCGGAGCGGGTTTTATCGGGTCTCATCTGGCAGAGCGTCTGCTGAAAGACGGCAATGAGGTGGTTGTTGTCGATAACCTCAGCACCGGCAGCTTGAAGAACGTCGAGAGCTTCAAAGAATATCACGGGTTCGAGTTCGTTGAGGGTGATATCCGCGATGGCAAGTTGATAGAATCTCTGGCTAAGCCGAGCGATACGGTCTTTCATTTAGCTGCGGCTGTCGGTGTGCAGTTGATAGCGGATGAGCCGGTACATACCATAGAAACCAATATCGGCGGTACTGAGACGGTGCTCGAGGCCGCGAATAAGTTCGGGGCCAAAGTCCTGATTGCTTCGAGCAGCGAGGTCTATGGCAAAAGCGAGGCGACGCCCTTCCGCGAAGAGGACGACCTTGTGTTGGGCAGCACGAGTATGTCACGGTGGGCATACGCGTGCAGTAAGGCGATCGATGAGTTCTTGGGCCAGGCCTTCTATCAACAGTACCGCCTGAACGTGGTGATCGGGAGGTTCTTCAATACAATCGGCCCGAGGCAAACGGGTCGGTACGGGATGGTAGTGCCCCGATTCGTCGAGAGAGCGCTGCAAAACAGGCCGGTTCAAATATACGGCACCGGTCGGCAAACGCGGTGCTTTTGCTATGTCGGTGACCTTGTGGAGGCGGTAATCGAGCTTATGAATTGTGAGCAGGCGGCGGGGAAGGTATATAACATCGGCTCAAGCGAAGAGATAAGTATCGAGGGGCTTGCCGATAAGATTATCGAGATGACCGGCAGCAAAAGTAAGAAGCAATTTGTCTCTTACGAGCAGGCCTACGGCAGGCCCATCGAGGATATGATGCGGCGGGTGCCGTGCCTCGAGCGGATAAAGAAGGTGATTGGGTGGGCGCCCGTAACGGACCTGGCTGAAACGCTGGAGATAATTATCGAGAGTCTTAAGTAGATGCGGGGCGGAATCTCTGTTGTGGACGTTCGTCCACTTTGTAGGTGAAAACCTGCGGTAAAACCGCAGGCTAAATAGTTACTGTTGGGAGACAATATTTTGTCATTCCCGCGAAAGCGGGAATCTAGTTCTTTTGCTTTAGACCCCTGCTTTTGCAGGGGTGACATCGTCAGTTTTGGCTTTCCACAACAGGAACTAAATAGATGGATTGGTTCGCTTCGCTCGCAATGACGGTTTGCATTTCATCTTTTCGGAGTAGTACGTGGCGGCAAAACTGAGTCACTGGGATTATCTGATAGTCACGGCGTCGAATGAGCTTCAGGCGGGGGCTTATGAATCGCAGTTGAAAGTGCGGCAAGATCTGGGGCTTTTGAGCGATGTTCGTGAGGTTCTGGTCGTTGCCGATCCGGACGGCAAGCGCGTGGGCAGCGGGGGCAGCACGCTTTACTGCCTGATGGAAGTTCTTACCCGCCGTCTGGGGCGAGGCTTGCGGTCGCCCGGACCGGGCGAGTGGGAAAGTGTTCTGCGGAAGCTGCGAATTCTGATTGTTCACGCCGGGGGTGATTCGAGGCGGCTGCCGGCATACGGTCCGTGCGGGAAGATATTTGTTCCGGTTCCGGGTGAAAGTGACAGTGCGACGCCATTGAGCTTGTTTGACCGGCAATTGCCGATATATCTGGCCCTGCCCCAGACGCAGGGGGACATCGGGCAGGTTGTGATAACCTCCGGCGATGTTATGCTGCGATTTGAGCCGGCCGAAGTGAGCTTTGCGGGCCAGGGCATTACGGGATTGGCCTGCTATGCGCAGCCGGAACAGGCGAGCAGGCACGGTGTATTCTGCAGGGGACAAGGCGATGCGGTACGGCTGTACCTGCAGAAGCCCACTGTGGCCGAGCAGAAAGCAAAAGGGGCGATAGACGCTTACGGCCAGGCCTGTCTGGATATTGGCGTGATGAGCTTCGACGCGGCCACCGCTGTTAAGATGTTAGAGGTTTTCGGGGTTTGCGCGGATCGGGGGGGCAAGCTTGCTTTGAGCGGTGAGATTGGTGAAGCGGTAATCAGTCGGCGTCTGGATTTCTATCGGGAAATCTGCTGTGCGATGGGCAGCGAGGCCGAGAATTCGGAACACTTTGAGTCCGCCCGGCAGAGCGGTTCAAAGTGGAACAAGACTTTATTAGGCAAGCTGTTCAGGGCCTTTTCGCCGGTGCCTTTTAGCGTCAAGCTGCTGAAGCACTGTGATTTTCTTGATTTTGGGGCAAGCAGAGCACTTATTGACAGCGGCGCTCGGCTGCTGCAGGAAGACCGCGGGGTATCCTCGGTGCAGAGTATTCTCGATATCAACAATGAGATTTCCCACGGCGGCTCGGTTAAGGGCCCATCTGCATGGGTTGAGGGCTGTCGAGTCAGCTCGTCGCTGACTTTGGGCGGGGAGAATATGGTTGTTGGCGTTGATGTTGATGAACCGGTATCTCTGCGGGCCGGAGCGTGCCTTGACGTTATTAAGGGGCGGAGCCGGGGCGGCGAGGATGTGTGGTTTGTGCGGTGCTACGGTGTGGATGATACTTTTAAGGAAACGATTGAAGAAGGTGCGAGATTTTGCGGGGTCCCCGTGCTCGAATGGCTCAAGGCCGTCGGTGTCGGGCCGGAGGATGTCTGGGATGCGGAAATCCCTGTGGGCAGTCGGAGCATCTGGAACGCACGAATGTTTCCCGCGGTGAAAGCTCACAGTGAGTATCGACGATGGCTGTGGATGCTCGATGCGCCAGGTGCCGGCGATAAGGACACCGAGGCGTGGCACAGGGCGGACAGGTACAGCCTCGAGGAGATTCTGGCTGCGGCCGACCATAGCGACTTTTACGAACGGCGCGGGAGGATCCGGGCCAAGGCAATTCAGCGTTCTTTACGGTGGATGTTTCGGCCCCAGAGCGAGTTTTCGAGTTCTGAACTGGCGTATCTGCTCAAAGGTACGGAGGATTTGGGCGGGTGGGTTTCGGAGATTCTTGCAGAGGCCCACTGGCATTTTCGCAACAGCGAGGCCGGGGGAACCGAGTGCCTCGTATTCCCGAGGATTATCCATACGTTGGGCTCGGCATTAGTTGAGCTTTACGAGGCTAACAACGTTGGGCTATCAGAGGCTCTGGCCGGTTTGGAGCGGGCGCTGGACGGTGAGCGCCGCCGGTGGCTGCGGTCTTTGGATCTTGATTTGGGTTCGTCGGTTACTATTGTTGAATGGGCACGGCGGGCACAAAGTGCCGCGTTCGAGGGTCTGGAGAGTGCGATTGTCGCCAGCGGTTTCGAGCAGGATGCCTGTCCGCGGAGCGCTTTGCGGAGTGATGAGATTGTCTGGGCCCGTGCTCCGGCTCGTCTTGATGTCGGCGGGGGCTGGACGGATACGCCGCCCTATTCGCTTGAGCACGGCGGCTGTGTGGTCAATGCGGCGGTGAATCTCAACGGCCAGCCGCCCATACAGGCGTATATGCGCGTGATAGATGAGCCGGTGATTCGCATCAGCTCGATTGACCAGGGTGCAAGGGCTGAGATTTGCAACTTCGACGAGCTACTGGACTATCGAGAGGCGACGAGCAGTTTTGGACTTGCCAAGGCGGCATTGGTGTTATCCGGTTTGTCACCGCCGGCTGGAGACAAGGGCGGCAACACCAGCTTAAAGAAGGTGCTGGAGCAGTTCGGTGGAGGGATTGAGCTAACGAGTCTTGCGGCGATTCCCAAGGGCAGCGGATTAGGGACGTCGAGCATAATGGGGGCCGTAATCTTTGCGGCGATTCAGCGGGTAATCGGCAGGGAGCTCTCGCAGCGCGAGCTGTTTCACAGCGTGCTGCGCCTGGAGCAGGCGTTGACGACGGGCGGCGGCTGGCAGGACCAAATCGGCGGGGCGGTCGAAGGCGTGAAGATGATTGTGACTGATGCCGGATTGGTCCCGGATGCGATAATCCATTATGTGCCGAGCGATGTTCTGGACCCGGAGGCCAACGGGGGGCGGAGCCTTTTGTACTATACCGGTGTAACTCGGTTAGCGAAAGACATTCTGCATCAGGTCGTCGGGCGACATTTGAATCGAGACCGCGCGACGATGGGAACGCTCAGAAGGATGCGATCAGTGGCGAAAGATGTGGCCGACGTGCTTATTCGCAAGGACATAACGAGATTCGGGCGTTTGGTTGACGTTGCCTGGGAGCTCAATAAGCGACTGGACCCGAACTCCACTAATGATGAGATTCAGTCTCTGTTCGAGCGTGTCAGGCCGTTCGTATTCGGTGCGAAACTCCTTGGCGCCGGCGGAGGCGGCTTTATGCTGATGATTTGTAAATCGGCGAAGGATGCAGCATCCGTGCGTGAGATGCTTGAGGCCGAGCCGGCCAATGAGCGGGCGAGGTTCTTCGATTTCGACGTCAGCAATGAGGGATTGACCGTAACTGTTTGTTAGAGAGTGAGTTTTGCAAAAGTCTTGTTAGACAGTAGGAGGCCTTATGAAAAAGGCGTTGATTACGGGCATTACAGGGCAGGATGGCTCATATCTTGCGGAGCTGCTGCTGGAAAAGGGCTACCAGGTGTGGGGCCTGATACGGCGGAGCTCGTCGTTCCACACGGGCAGGATAGACCATCTGTATAAGGACCCGCACGAACAGTCGAGCCTTAGACTGGTTTACGGGGACCTGACAGACGGCAGCAATCTCTCGTCAGTCATAGGCGAGATTAAGCCCGATGAGGTATATAACCTTGGGGCGCAGAGCCACGTTCGCGTGAGTTTTGATATGCCCATTTTTACGGTTGACACGGATGGCCTTGGGACGCTTCGGCTGCTTGAGGCGATTCGTTCGTGCGACAAGCCGGCAAGGTTTTATCAGGCCTCGAGCAGTGAGATGTACGGCAAGGCGGTCGAGATGCCGCAGACGGAGAAGACGGCGTTCCATCCGCGAAGTCCGTACGGCTGTGCGAAGGCTTACAGCTTCTATCAGACGGTGAACTATCGAGAGGCTTACGGTTTGTTTGCTTGTAACGGGATTCTGTTCAATCACGAGTCACCGAGGCGCGGCGAGACGTTCGTTACGAGAAAGATCACGCGCGCGGCGACGCGAATTAAGCTGGGCCTGCAAGAGAAGCTCTATTTAGGCAATCTGGATGCCAAGCGCGACTGGGGCTTTGCAGGGGATTACGTTGAGGCGATGTGGCTTATGCTCCAGCAGGATAAGCCGGACGATTATGTTATCGCCACGGGCCGGAGCCATTCGGTCAAAGAATTTGTAGCGGAGGTTTTCAGCTATCTTGATTTGAACTGGGCCGACCACGTCGAGATCGACCCACGGTATCTCAGACCGAGCGAGGTTGACCTGCTCCAGGGTGACGCGAGCAAGGCAAGACGAGTCCTTGGGTGGGAGCCCAAGGTGGGCTTCAAAGACCTTGCGCGAATGATGACCGATGCCGATATGAAAATTGCCAGGCGCCGGAAGACTATAGAGGAGCAAGAGGAGCCACAGCAATGAGCGGTTTTTTTGAGGACAAGCGCGTTGTTGTTACCGGCGGGGCCGGGTTTCTGGGCGGATATGTCACCAAGGGGCTGGACAAGCGGGGCTGTAAGAATATCCTTGTGCCGAAGATCGAGGACTATGACCTGGTGAAGGCCAAAGATATTGTTCGGATGTACGAGGATATGAAGCCGGATGTCGTTATTCATTTAGCTGCGGTTGTCGGCGGCATCGGTGCCAATCGCGACCATGCGGGCGAATTCTTCTACAAGAATTTGATGATGGGCGCTCAGCTCATCGAACAGGGCAGGCTGCGCGGGGTTGACAAGTTTGTAGCGATAGGGACGGTTTGCGCGTATCCGAAGTTTACGCCGGTGCCGTTTAAGGAAGAGCACGTATGGGACGGGTATCCGGAGGAGACGAATGCGCCATACGGACTGGCGAAGAAGATGCTGCTGGTTCAATCGCAGGCGTATCGCCGGGAGTATGGCTTCAACTCGATATTCTTGCTGCCCGTGAATCTTTACGGGCCGGGTGATAATTTCGACCCTGCGAGCAGTCATGTCATACCTGCGTTGATAAAGAAATGCGTTGAGGCGATTGACAACGGGGATGACTATATTGAGTGCTGGGGAACAGGGAATGTTTCGAGGGAGTTTATTTACGTTGCCGATGCGGCTGACGGTATCCTGCTGGCGACGGAGAAATACGATAGCTGTGAGCCGGTGAATATCGGGTCGGGCTCTGAAATCACGATAAGGAATCTCGCCGAGAAAATTGCGAGGCTCACAGGCTTTGACGGCGAAATTTGGTGGGACAGCTCCAAGCCGGACGGCCAGCCGAGGCGGTGCCTGGATGTCTCGAAGGCCAGGGAGTGCTTTGGATTTAGGGCCAAGACACCCTTTGATCAGGGGCTAAAAAAGACAATAGACTGGTATCAAAGGCATAGACCCCGTTAGGCAGTCGCCTCTCATCCGGGAATCTCGGGCGGGGTCGTTTGCAGAGAGACAGACGCAAGAGAGGTAACTTCACTGAAGGAACCCCGAGCTCCCGGTCATGTGGGTGTTTGAGGCAAACGGTATTCGAAGGGACTGATCGATGACGAGATTAGTGATTAGAGGGCCCGCAGAGCTTAGCGGTGAGGTAAGTGTTCGGGGCGCAAAGAACGCAGCATTGCCGATTGTGTTGGCCTCTGCAATGGGTACGCAGCCGGTGGTGTTGGAGAATGTTCCGACGCAGTTCAAGGACGTGCGTGTTGCAGTCGAAGCACTTCAACATGTAGGCTGCCGGGTGAATGTAGGGGACGGTTGCGTTGAGGTGCACCCCGGCGAGATCAAGGAAGTGTCGCTGCCGCCGGAGATATCGGGCCGATTCCGTTCTTCGCTGCTTTTTCTGGGTCTATTAGCAGGCAAATGCGGGCATGTCAAGATCACAATGCCGGGAGGATGCAACCTCGGAGACCGCAGATTCGACTTGCACTTAAATGGTTTGCGCCGGCTCGGTGCAAAAGTAGAAGTTTCAGGCAGCAGTATGGAAGTCTGGGCCGACAGGTTGGTGGGTACGGACATAGACTTTTATCTGCCAACAACGACGGGCACCGAGAACATTATGATAGCTGCGTGTTTTGCCGAGGGCAGGACGCGAATATTCAATGCTAATACCAGGCCTGAAATTGTCGATTTCGGGAAGTTTCTCAATACTCTGGGGGCAAAGGTTTCTGTCAGGAACAGGGTGGTGGAGATTGAGGGCAAAGTGAAGCTTACGGCAGGGCAATATCGTGTTATGCCGGGTTGGGATGAGGCCCTTACATATATGATAGCGGCGGGCATGACCAAGGGTGAGATTTGCGTGAAGGACTTTACGTTGGAGTATATTCGGCATGATGTTGAGTATTTATCCCAAGCCGGGTTGGATATTTTCGAGTGGGGCGGGAATGTATATGTGTCGGGCAGGGACAAGAAGCTGCGGGGATTCGACTTGTTTACGGCACCGTATCCCGGGGTAAATTCAGACATGCAGCCTCTTTTCGCCGCGTTAGCGAGCCAGTGTGAAGGGGAGAGCACGATTACAGACCAGCGGTTTACAGACCGGTTTCAGTATGTTAAGCAACTGCAGAAGTTGGGGGTGCCAATTGACAGTTATGGCAATTGCGCGGTGGTCCGCGGACCGGCGAAGTTGAAGGGTGCTCGCGTCGAAGCGCTGGATTTGCGATGCGGGGCTGCATTAGTTCTGTCGGCTCTGGCGGCGGGGGGCGCCACAGAGATCGAGAACAGTTATCAGATTTATCGGGGGTATGAGTGGATTGAATCTCGTTTGAAGGGCCTTGGAGCGGACGTAGAAAGGGCCGAAGACTGATGGTCCGAGTAGGAGGCCCACCAGAGAAAAAACCGATGCTGCCTGACAAGAAGGTATTGGAAAGGCTTACTGAGCTGGATGTCGGCGATATTCGCGTGGCAGAGCCGTTGCGAGAGCACACAACATGGCGTATTGGCGGCCCGGCGGATATGCTTGTGGAGCCGCGGAACGTCGAGCAGCTTTCAACTCTACGACGGTATATTGATGATTGTGGTTGCGCTTCGATTGTCATTGGCGATGGGTCTAATCTGCTTTTCGATGATGCGGGTTTCCGCGGTGTGGTGATTAAGGTCGGTCGTTGGCTTTCGGCCTTTGGCATAGACGCCAGGCGGGTGTGGGGACAGGCCGGTGTTGCGGTGCCGAGGTTGGCGCGGGCTGTCGGGCTGATGGGGTTGACGGGTATTGAGCATACAATAGGGATTCCCGGCACGTTGGGGGGGCTGATTGTGATGAACGGCGGCAGCCGGCGAAAGGCTATCGGCGAGGTAATAAGGACGGTTGAAGTGATGAATTGCCGGGGAGAGATTCGTAGTATGGGCCGGGATGAATGCGATTTTTCGTACAGGCACAGCCTTTTTCAGGACTCGAATTGGGTGGTTGTAAAAGCCGAGCTGGAGCTGGAATACGGCGACGCGGGCATTATTCGAAGGGGGATGTTGGAGATTCTCAGAGAGCGTCGGAGAAAGTTCCCTCGCCATTTGCCCAACTGCGGTTCTGTATTTGCCGGCAGCGCTCGTCTTTATAATCGTTTTGGTCCTCCGGGGAAAGTCATTGAAGATGCGGGGCTGAAAGGACTGACAGTTGGCGGCGCTCAAGTCAGCTCCCTCCATGCAAATTTTATCATAAATCACGACGGTGCCACATCAGGTGACATACTGCGATTGATAAAGCAGGTTCGTGTCGCCGTGTACGATAGGACGGAGATATGGATGGAGTGTGAGGTCAAGTACGTCGTCCCCACGGGACAAATCAAACCGGTGCACGAAGTGTTGTAGTTGGAAATTGTTAAAGAAAAGATAATTAACAAGTTTTTAGAAAGGGGCAAAAATGAGAATCACAAATATCATTTTAGTAGTAATGAGTTTGCCAGCGATTTGTCTGGGTTATTTGCAAGCAGACTTCGATTATGATGGAACTGTTGACTTCAATGATTTTGCAGCATTTTCATCTCAATGGCTGGAAGAAGACTCAGGAATAGGTGATGGGTCTGGCGGTACGGCAACTTATCTTGTTGCTTCGTATGACGCGCCTGTCCATGTTAAGGCTCGGGCTGACTATGTTTGCGACGGCAATGATGACCACGTAGAAATACAGGCTGCCATTGATAGAATCGGCCAGGAATCACCGACACGGGGAGGTGTTGTTGTCCTTCCAGCAGGCGAATTCTATCCTTCAGCGGCAATTGATCTGAATTGTTCTAACGGCAAAGGTAATTACATAAACTTATGGGGATTGAGTAATGGAATTATCGGAACACGTCTTGATTGGGTTGATGGAACGAATTGCGATGGGATAATTTATAATGCAGGATCAGGGCTCATCGGTGACTTCTCCTTGAGACGCCTGCAATTAATAAACAGGAATGATGGCGATTATTGGGTTGTTAAGATTACTGCTGACGCGGATAGAAAGATATTCGATTGCATTTTTGAAGACGTCTTTGTTGTGGGCGGCGGTGATTCATCTGACCAGTCGCATGGGGGGATGTATATTCAGCGGGATTGGGCATCTCATTTTGTAAGGTGCACTTTTGAGGTGAGCCGAGGTGTCGGGCTTCAAATTGATGAAGCGCATGGTGCGATGTTTACTGATTGTTTTTTTGCTGGTAATGGCAGTCACGGACTAAAGATAGCATCAGGTACTGAAACCAGCATAGTTAACTGTAGTGCTCATAGCAATGGGCTGAATAGTGATTCATTTTCTGCGTATGGTATGTATATAAAAGCACATTATTCTGTAATAACAAATGTTCAACTTTTTACAAATTCTGGTTGGGGTATTTATGTAAATGGGCCATGGAGCGCACTTACAAATTGTTTTGCTTATGATAATGGCAAAGGGCTAACTAACGGTGCCTGGGCATCCGGCGGGTATTATATCGGCCCTGCATCGAAAGCTACTGTTGTTAATTGCCAAGCAGTAAGAAACTACACCGATACAAATTGTTTCGGATTTTTTGTAGCAGCAAGTGGCGTTAACCTTATAGGATGCCGAGCAGATGAAAATTCAAAGGGTCTTTATGTTGCAACAGATTGTACAGATGTTTATTTGGACGTGCAGTTTAGGGACAATTCGATTTGTAATTACAGCCAGGGAAGCGCAGTTCACTCAATATTTCCACGAAGAGCACGCAAAGTTCTTGTCGGTACTGCCAGCTCTGAGATTGAAAAGATTGACAACGGGACTATTTATATTGCGGATACCACAAACAATAACATTACATTTACGCTGCCTGAAGCAGTAGTTGGCCTTGAGTTCGAATTTTTCTTCTCGGCTGGAGCCAATCAATTGTGGATTGACCCTTATGGGTCAGAACACATTTACGACGACAATTCCAGCCACGGAGCAGGTAAATATATTTGTGCTGATGAAGTTGGCGAAAGCATAAAGCTGAAATGTATTTATCCAGGGCGCTGGGAAATGGTCGACAAAGTTGGAACCTGGACGGATCAGCCGTAACCGAGGGCGAAACAGCCTTTGCAGTTACACTGAAGGCACGTACCACCAGTGATAGCAATGGGTTTTTGATGCGATCCTCATAACGCTGAGACAAATTGATGGAGCAAACAATTACCTGATCGCTGGTTAGCGCTGTATCACGATCTACAGCAAGCGTTTCTAATGGTTCCTCACCATAGATTTGCTGCTTGGGCGGCGTACCGCGACTGCGGTTCTGTATTCGCCGGCAGCGGTCGTCTTTATAATCGTTTTGGTCCTCCGGGGAAGGTCATTGAAAATGCGGGGCTGAAAGGACTGACAGTTGGCGGCGCTCAAGTCAGCTCCCTCCATGCAAATTTTATCGTAAATCACGACGGTGCCACATCAGGTGACATACTGCAATTGATAAAGCACGTTCGTGCCGCCGTGTACGATAGGACGGGGATATGGATGGAATGTGAGGTCAAGCACGTCGGGCCAACAGGCCAAATCCGGCCGGTCCATAAAGTTTTGTAGTCTGTATGGAAATAACAAACAGATTGTCAAATGCAGATGGCCCATAAGATACTCGTTGATTGGGAAGCCTATTCATTGTGAAACTGCTTAAATGCTTTACTGTAGGTCTTTATGCCAGATCACCCAGGCGGAGGCCTTTACGTGAGCTGCTAAGCATGCTTGTTTTCAATCCTGGATACCGAGTGGTAATGCATTACAGGATTGCGGTTTACTTGAAGAAAGTCCGATTTCCAAGACGGCTCACGAACTTGTTGGGTTCGCTGATACTTACGCGGTTATGCAGGGTTCCAGGGGCGGAGATTCGCACAGAATTTGAAATCGGCGAAGGGCTAAGTGTTTATCACCCCCACGATATTGTTATTGGAGCCGGCTGCCCAGTCGGTAAAAATGTCACTATTTACAGCGGCGTAGCTCTGGGAGCTCGGATACCAAAAGCAATCGACCAAAACAACCATGACAGTGACCGTTATCCTACAATTGAGGACGGTGTTACTATATTTTCAGGAGCCAAGATAATTGGCCCGGTCAGGATAGGGAAAAATTCAATTGTCGGCGCCAATTCCGTAGTGAGAGACTCATTCCAGGAAAACAGCGTGATTGTAGGAATTCCAGCCCGATTGTTGGGTAAAAGAAAATAGCATGTCATTTGCAAAGTATAGTACGCAAACTTTCGTAGTCCGGTCTATTATGGTTGGATTTGGCCTGGTGGCAGGCATTATTAATGCCCGCTGGCTCGGTCCCGAAGGGGTGGGTATTATCGCACTGGTTTTACTGGTTAAAGAATTTACCTTTCGTTTCGGTAATCTTGGCTTTGGCAGCGCTTTTGCTTTTCATATTGCAGGGAAAAAGGTCTCTCCCCGGCAAATTATGAAGCTATTATGGACTATCGGTGCGCTTATGTCTATTGTAAGCGCAATAGCTATATTAGCAATCTGGCATCGCAGTTTTTCTCCTTGGAACGATATGCGACCCGTTTTTTTCTATCTGTCCCTACCTTTGATACCCCTGTTTTTTTTCAACAATTACATGGAGCGTACTCTAAGCGGTGAGTTGAGAATAACCGAGATGAATATTGCCAATCTAATTACGGGTGCTGCCAATGTTTTTTTTATTGTAATACTGGTAATCCTAATGGAGATGGGGGCGGCAGGGGCAATCCTTTCTCTTGTGCTGTCCGGCCTGCTGGGTTTCTTTTACCTTGTTTTGCAATGCAGCAAATTTCCTGCCGAGGCCGGTCAAGCCGAGCAGGCTGAATCAAGTGCAGGTAGGTTAACATTGAATCTCTGGCGATATGGCAGATGGAACTACTTAATAATGTTTGCAAACTTTTTCATTGAGGAGCTACCCTTAATAATTCTGAAGAAATTCTCAACCTATAACGCGCCAGTGGGTCTCTTTGCCAGAGCCAGAGGACTTGGACGACAATCCCGCTTAGTAGCCTATCCAGTCTCTAGCGTACTTTTCCCTTATACCGCCGCTTCCCAGAAGGCCGAAGCAACCAACCGCACAAACGTTCTCTGCCGAAACAGTCTGTTCCTAATGTTGCTTGGCGTAGGATTGGTGGTGCTTTTTGTAAAGCCTCTTATTGTCTTTTTATATGGGGAAGAGTTTATGCCGGCGGCGAAGATTTTCTATGCCATCGCGCCCGGTATGGCCCTCTGGCCTTTAGGACATTTCTTGACGGTTCATGTGGCGGCCTCCGGCAAACCGAAAGCGGTATTCTTTGCAAACGCAGTCACAGCGGTGGCAGCAGCGGCGATATGCTATTTTCTGATTCCCCGGTATGGTGCTCTGGGTGCCGGATTGAGCACCAGCGCGATATATTTGATACGGTTTGTTTTGCAACTGACAGTCTATGCAAGAGTTACCGGTTCAGGCTTTTCTAAGGTTATTTTACCGTGCCGGGCGGATTGGAAATATTACAAACACATATTGGAAACTGTAACCACCAGGTTCGGCAAAAAATGAAAGAGCACCGATTTTGCGTAAGTTAAAAATCATATTTGTTTTCAGCCTTTCGCCAAGAATTGGCGGGCACTTCAAGTCGGGCCTGGCAATGGTGAAAAACTTGGAGGCGATGGGGCATCACGTGATTGTCCTGGCTCCAACCGGGGTCAAGGAGATGATGCAGAGCTTCAAAGACACCGGTGCTGAATATCTTGTAATTGATGAGTTAATAAAGTACAAGCGTTTTCCCAACACATCGGGTTTCAGGCAGGTTCTTCGCGTCGCGAAGGAAAGATCGGTGGATATTATTCACGCCCAGGAGTTTCAAAGTGTCGGGCGCTGCTTCCCGGCCGCTGCTTTGTCGGGTAAAGGGTTTGTGGCTACGGAGGCAGGGGGAGCACACCGAGGTGATTTACCGGCCAGAAGGACCGATACAGTGCTTTTTAGCCAAGAACAAATGGCGATGTTCTCAAAATTCCACTGCGTCCGCCGGGACGATCTGCATCTGATTCCGGCCAGGATAGACACAAGCATTTACAAGCCTGAGCAAGTGCGGGCGGATTTCAAGAAAAAATACGACCTCCCTGACTCAGAAGGGAAAAAAGTATTACTGGCGACACGTCTGGACAAGGCAAAGCAGAGGTGGCTTGATAATATATTTGAGTTTGCCAGGCAAAATAGCCGAATTCATAAGTCAGTCAGCGTTTTTATCGCCGGAGAAGGAGAGATGTTGGCGGAAATGAGTAAAAAGGCGGCAAATATCAATGCTGCGAACAGTTCCGGGCCAATAGTCTATTTAGTTGGTCCGATATTCAGTATGGACGAGATGAACCAGTTTTACAACTACGCTGACGTTGTAGTCGGTAGCGGCCGTGGGATAATGGAAGCAATGGCGTGCCGCAAACCCGTGATAGTGCTGGGCGAAAACGGCGAACGCGAAGCAGTAACGCCGGAGAATATCGAGGACATCGCTTATTTCAATTTCTCCGGCAGGCATTTCCGACACTCTTCAAAGTCCGGTAATTCATTGCCTGTTCAACTGGAAAACCTGCTTAGCGATGCAAACACACGGAAACGGCTGGGGGATTTTTCTTATGAATATATAAGAACTCAGCTAAATGCACAAATTGGCGCAAAACAATTGGTTGGAATCTATAAAAGGGCACTAAATAAAAGGCCTTCGCTGGTCGATTACACTATGTGGGATATCCAGGCGATTTTCAACATAATCGTCCTGGCATTAAAAAGAAGAATCCCTTTTCAGGTGGCTTGACCAACCTGTTAAGTTGAGCGTGATATGAAAGGCGTGAAAGGTTACGTTCGCTATGGAGGTTGAACTTTTATCATGTATGTCGAATACGAAAATGAGATAAATGAAGAAGATTTGCTTTACGAGCAGGCCCAGCGTCCCTCGGATATCCAGTTGCCGCCCGTGATCAATACTCTTCTGCTGGCGATTTGGATTGTGATCTTTGCGCTCGGACTGGCTGTGATTTATTTTGGGAAGAACGCCCTGGCAGGGGCGATAATTATAGCTGTGCCGACCTTCATCGGTATGGTTATAAAGCCGACTTTTGCGCTCTGTATGATGATGCTTGCATTGCCGACCGGGGCAGGAATAGGCTACAGGCAACTTTTCAGCCTGGATCGGGGAGTCGGAATAGCCCTTGCTGTAAGCTTTCTATTAAACATACTGATAACCCGTCCCAGGCTGCGTATCGGTAATAAGGTGTTGTGGGTGTTGGTCGCGTATACGGTTTGGATTTTTCTTGCATCGCTGGGGTCTCGCTATATCGGTTTGGAATTACGGCGTGCCTTTACGCAAGTTCAGCTTTTGGCACTTGTTTTCATTGTATATTGGATACTCCAGACAAATGGTCCCAAGGCATTTCTCTGGGGGCTCAGGGCATACCTAATTGGGACATTGGGCGCGATCGCATTGGTATTCATAACCGGTGCGGCGGTAAGGTTGCTGCAAGAGACGCATGAGGGCAGATATGGGGCGACACTGGGGCAAGCAATTGACCCCAACATGTTGGCTGCCTTGACGTCGTTGGCCTTTTTGGCTTCAATTTACCTTCTTGCTCGTGATAAGAATCTGCTATGGCGAACAGTGTATCTTGCTGCGATTCTGTTCCTGCCAATAATGCTGCTTAGAATCGGGTCGCGAGGCAATCTGGTAGCCCTTGTATTTACACTGCTATCACCATTGGTATTTATACGGCAGGTTGCACGCAAACCGGCGTTGGCTGGCTTGCTGCTGGTGGTAATTCTTCTGGCTTCGGTCTCTGCAGGGGTAATGCTAAGAGGCGGGGGGCTGGAACGCGGGGTTGAGGCGCGATTGACAAACGTTCGTCGTGCCGAGGAAGCCATGAGTTACAGGATGTTGCCTATTAGGGCAGCCATCAAATCCGCGATGACCAGGCCAACAGGAACAGGGTATTGGGCCTGGTTTGAGCGAAGCGGGCTTCCACTCTGGCCGCACAGTGATTTCTTTCTTGCTCTGGGAGTTTATGGACTGCCGGGTGCCGCGCTTTTTGCGACGCTGATAATCATGATCATATTGACTGTGAGGCGTACACCTCTTGGAACAGAAAAACTGTTTATCAGAGCAGCGTTGACATTTCTGTTAGTAGTGGGATTGAATATTGGTCAGATATACCATAAGTACTTCTGGGCTTTTCTTGCATTTGTGATTGCAGGGGAACGGATAGCGCGGGCTTATGTGCCGATGACTGACTTAGAATCGAGTGTTGAACTTGAAGATGATTCATTAAGGCCGGTTTCGTCGTCTTAGGAAGGGCAGATTCCAACGCCGTGAAAGTTCTGGCGATTTCACACCTATTTCCACATCTCAAGGAAGAGCGATACGGGATTTTTGCAGCCCGGCAGCTTTCTGAGATGCACAGGCTCGGAGCGGAGATAACAGTTGTGGCACCACGTGTCTGGTGCCCGGGGTTTCTGACGCGGTTTGAAAGATGGAAAGACAGGGATCACGGGCGTCCGCTATGTGAGTTTCCGGGATTGGAGACGGTCAGCGTGCCGTACTTTAGGCCGCCAGGTAATTGGTACAACAGGTGGTCGGGGCTGGTGCTCTATTGGGCGGTGCGAAAGAAGATGCTGGAGTTGCACAGACAAGAGAAGTTTGACGTTATATACGCAACCGACTTCTTTCCTGACGGTGACGCTGCCGTTAGATTGTCCAGATATCTCGATTTGCCTGCGGCGTGTCTGGGCATAGGCGTGGATGTGAACATTACTGCCCACATGAGCAAAGCCATGCATCGGCATTTTGTGAGGACGGCAAGGGCACTGGACGGCACATTGGCGTGCGGACAAAGTGTTGCGGACGGAATTGGAGCGGTTACGGGTGAGAGCCCACTGTGCGTGTATGGCGTCCTCGATTTGGGGGAGTATGCACCGGTATCGGACAAAGCGCCGGTGCGCAAAGAATTAGGGCTACCGGCGCACAAAACTATAGCTCTTTTTGCTGGCTACCTGATGAAACGCAAAGGTCTCTATGAATTGGTTGAGGCACTTGACAGGATACGGAAGAAAGATCCCGGCGTTATGCTGGTTATGTGCGGAGGTGGCCCAGAAAAGCAGGGACTGCGCACGCTGATAGAGGAAAAAGGGATGCAGGATGTGGTGCGGATGACAGGGGAAGTTGCCCCGGAACAGATGAGCAAATGGATGAAGGCAAGCGATGTATTTGTGCTTCCCAGCCATACCGAAGGGATGCCAAATGTGGTGATGGAGGCAATGGCCTGCGGTCTTGCTGTCGTCACCACGACAGTCGGCGGGCTGCCGGAGGCCATAGGTGATTGTGAGGCCGGTATTCTTATCCCGCCGAAAGATATTGACGCTCTGGAGGAAGCGATCATCAGAGTAGTCGATGACCACCGGCTGCTCGCACGTATGCGACTGGCCGGAAGGAAGAGGGCAGAAGAAAGATTCGGAGTTGAGCGGAATGCCCGGTTGATTTTGGATTATCTACGGGGAGTTGTGGAGAGATACCAAAAAGAAGGAGGAAACGGAGCATCTTGAAGAGACAAACACGGCTGGTGATCGATGCCTGTCAATTCACAGCCAACTACAACTATTGCCTATTGGATGCGCTGGCCAAAAGAGGGGAACAGATAACGTATGCAACCACGAAGTTTGCGCACGGTTACATCCCTGATCCCAAAGGCGTAAAAGTGCTGCGCTGTTTCTTTTACCTTGCTCGGGTGGTGAGCAAGGTCACTTCATCAAGGGCGGTCCGGCGTTTTCTTCGAGCCGTTGAGTATCCTCTGAACGTGTGCTTTCTGTTGATTTACTTGCTGGTCAGGAACATCAAGGTGGTGCATTTTATGTGGGTCGTGTCGCCCTGGCTCGACTATTCGGTGATAAGACTTCTGAAGCTTACAGGACGCCGCGTGATTTACACGGCGCATAATCCGTTTCCACACGAGCAGAAAGCCGATGATATAGAGACGTATTGCCGGATATATCGAAGTGTCGACCATATAATCACGTTGACGGACTACAGCCGAAACGAAATAGTGGCACATTGCGGATTGGACGCCGAGAAGATATCGGCGATACCACACGGGGATTACGAGGCATTATTCTCTCACTATGGCTATAACAACGACCTGGCTCAGGAGGTGCGCCACAAGGCCGGAGATCGCAAGATCATTGTTTTTCTGGGGGGGATTCGACCCTACAAGGGGCTGGACTTCTTCATTGAGGCGTTCGGGTTAATCAAACGACGGATTCCCGAATCTTTCTTTCTGGTGGCCGGCTCGGTACAAATCGGCGACAAGAAGCAGTTGGAAGACAAGCTTGCTCGAGGTTGTGAGCCGGATGATCTGTGGGCCGATATTCGCTTTCTGCCTGTGGCGGATCTAAAAGCATACCTGTCGGTTATCGACATATTGGTTCAGCCATATACAAGCGCCTCGCAAAGCGGAAACACCGCTATGGCATACTCGGCAGGGATACCGGTTATTTCAACAGATGTCGGTGGGTTGGCCGAAATGACCGAAGATGGGAAAACAGGATATGTTGTGGCGCCCAGGAACTCTGAGGCAATTGCAGAGGCTGTCGGCAAGTGCTTTGAGGGCGACAGGTACACCAATATGTCCGCCAATGCGCGACGAGCGGCGAAGGAGCAGTTCGGCTGGGAAAAAATTGCTGCGCTGACCGCCGCGGTGTACCAAAGCTGCGCCGTTGGGACCAAAGAGGACCTGGCACAGTGACACCGCAAATCGGCAGTTTTGAGTATAGGAGTTTTCTGGTTGGCCGAAAATACCGTTGAATCAGTAGAAGAGTTCACGATTCTGCATGGTGCTTTGGAGCACTTGGATGGTATGGTCCGGTGTCACCTTCAGTCATTTCCCGGGGAATTTATGACTCTCATCGGAAGGCGATTCATAAGAGGGTTCTATAGATTCTATATAAGAAAGAAAGCGCTCGTTTTTGTGGCGGTGAATTCGGCCGGAGGGGTCATCGGTCTGATCTGCGGTGGCAAGCCGGAACTAAGACAGAACTTCAGCAGAGTAGGCATGCTACTCTATGCTCCGGATATCATCTTCGGTGCGATAAGAAACAGCTACGCGAGGAGACGGCTTTTGCATCACATCAGCTCAGGAATCGATAAGCTGTTGAAAAGACTGTTTCGCAAAAGGCCGTCGATCAAGGAGCCATCAGTCAATATTGAAGGTTCCTGGGCGAGTTTGCTTTCGGTCTGCACGGTTCCTGATCAGCGCGGCAGAGGCGTGGGCACCGCTCTGATCCGGCGTTTCGAGGCGGAAAGCCAAGCTGCTGGGTATAACGCGATCCGGCTTTCCGTGCATTCCAACAATGAAGCCGCGATCAGCCTCTACAAGAAATGCGGCTGGGAGGTGGTTTCGCAGTCAGATGCCGGTGTTTACTTTGTCAAGAGGCTCGGCTGATGCAGAGGCGTTGGCTGTTTGCCAAGAATACAACTAATTTCTTCGTTCCGCCTGTGCCGGGGCGTGAGAGTGAAAAGGTGATGCAGAGAGTGCCAAATGCGCCGAATAATGTTACTGTGTAAGAGATTTGTCTGGAGGGTTTTACCTGGTTGGGCCGTCCAGATCATCAAGAAGCATCATTATGTTCGACTGTTACGCTCTTGGTCTTCTGAAAAAGAACCGGATGCCAAAGTAGTGCGATATTTGGTGCGGGAGGGGGATTACGTGATTGATATAGGAGCAAACATTGGAGTATATTCGAAGCTCCTTTCGGAACTGGTAGGTTCGGATGGGCGTGTCTACAGTATCGAGCCGTTTCCAACAACGTTCGAAATACTATGTCATAACTTGACTAAGTTGGGGCTTGATAATGTTGAGGTGTTGAACATTGCGATTTCAGACTCTGAAGCTGTCGTGACTATGGGACTTCCGCGCGACCCATCTGGGACTGAGACGCATTACAGAGTTCATATTGTTGATAGCGATACAGACAGCGAGGAGGTGGAAACTGTCAAGGTCCAAGCTGCAACTATAGACTCGAGGTTCTTAGAAGTTGCGGACGAGATATCTTTTGTCAAGTGTGATGTCGAGGGTCATGAGTTGGCGTGCCTGCGGGGGAGCGAGAAGTTTTTGGCAAAGTGTCAAGCTGCCTGGTTAATCGAAGTTTCCGGCGACCCTGACATCGTGAATTCATCGGCTCATCGTGTTTTTGCAACGCTCTCGGAGAGGGGTTATGGTGCGTGGTGGTTTGACGGTACAAGGCTCAGAAAACGAGCGACCGGTGACAAGAGCACGAACTATTTCTTCCTGATGGAAGAGCACGTGAATTTTCTGAAAGGTTGCGGAGATGAGTTACTGCTGAGACGAACCTGAGTACCGAAGGGGAACCTCAGGGAAACACTTGTGGTTTTCCATCAGGTGACAGTAGTCTTGCAGCCCACGCATATAAGCACAGTGGTGCATTCGCCATCGTCTTGTTCTGGGATAACGGCATGTTGGGTCCACCGTTAGTCAAATCATACGCGAGGGAAATAAAAAGCTGCTTTAGCTGGCTGTCATAAGCAGCAAGGCGATGCCATCCGAACCACATGTGGCCTTTGTATCCCGGCGGTAGGTCGCCGTATTTCGGATCGTGATACGATCGGTCGCTGCCGTCGATGTAGTTTGCGAAGTAGAATGGATTTTTCTTTGGCTTGCGGATTTGATTTTTGAGAGTGTTGACGAAGCCATCGATTCGTGCTTTGTCAATAAGGCCTTGGTGATAGGCCTTTGCTGCAAGCCATACGGTACGGTTGGCATGTGCAGTATCGAGGACGGCAACCTTATCTCTAAGTCTCCAGTTGGGAATGACGTACCAGGCATAGCCGCCCGTCGATTTACGTGGGATCACTCCCCAGTCATTCGGGGCGTGACGGCCTAATTTGTCGGCACCGGGAGCACGCTCGAGAAGACTTGACCGTGTACCGAGATATAATTCTGTCAAGAACGCCGCCCATTGTTTGTAAGGGTATTTACTATATGCTAACTTGTGCAGGTCCATGCAAATGGTTGCGAAGTGTTCGCGTTTATCGCGGGCTGAGTCGAGAACAACCAGAAGGTACATATTAGACCGGGGGCCTTTGAACTGTGCAGGCAGAACGGTTGGTTTGTAGGAGAGCCATTTTTCGACGATGTTCTTTTCCACAAAGTCGGCGATTTCTTTCCAGCCCTGCTGACCGGCTTGCTTGAGGGCGTTTGCAATCATAAGAAATCCGGCGGCACCCTGAAAATCGCAGATTTGATTGTGGCCGCCGGTTTGCTTTTCGACTTTCTTGAGAAAAAAGCATGGCCAGTCGCCTCTTGGGCGATTGTAGCAGAGCAATGGGCGCTTGTTTGATTCGGCGTCGGAAATTGCTTTGAGAACGAGTTTTCTACCTTGTTCGAGATATGTTATTTTGCCGGTGGCTCTCCACATATCGATTAGAGCCTGGAGTTCCTGCCGGAGGTAGTAGATGGCGAATCCTTCCGCGAGATTCTTGTGCTTGTTTTTCGTCAGATGCGCATCGTATCTATGGTCAAAAGCGGCCACGAACCTTCTGAACAACACGGGCTTATTCTCCTCGGCCAAAGGAGACAGCTCCGGGTTCAAACGTGGCAGAGGAATATTCGACTGAGAAGCTGCGCATGAAACAGCTGACAGACATATTGTGCTGAAAATGACCGAGAGCAGGGCAGAAGACGTTACTGTTAGGATATTTGGGTGGCGCCAGTTTAGTATCATACGCTTATATTGCGTATCAGAAAGGCCGCGAAGAGACCAAATTATGGCTCTGTGCCGATCCAAAGACGGATGCTTTCGGCGCAGATAACTGGCCCGTGAACGAAAGAACCTGATTATATTGTCAACAAACACTACAAAACATTATATCTTATTCAAAGCAAAATGTCAAGTCTATCCGAGTCGGTGGTGGTCTGCGGTGGGGGTGGAAACCTCGATCTCGCGTTTTCCGGCTATGTGGAGGCGTGTTGTTAGGCCGAAAAAGGAGATCGGGAATGAACAGTGCGTTTATTCTATCTGCTGTCCTCACGTTTTTTTGCAGTGTTGTGCACCGAAAGAAAAGGCCGCGCACAGTATGACCCGTGGGGCGCCACGAGCATTGGTGGGTGCGAGTCTCCCGATTGGTGTGGACATGCCGACATTGACATGAACGGCATCGTCGATATCGAAGACTGCGGCAGCATTACTTTGTATAGGGCTGTGCCGGGTTAAGGATGAATAAATGAGAATAAGCATATTTGGAACCGGTTACGTGGGAGTTGTCAGCGGTGCGTGTCTGCTTCGCGACGGGCACGAGGTTGTCGGAGTGGACCCGGCTGTTGCAAAAATTGAGGACCTGGCACAGGGGCGGTCTCCTATCCGGGAGACCGGCGTGGCCGAGCTGCTTGCGGAAGGTCACAAGGCCGGTCGTCTAAGAGCTACGAGCGATGCTTGCGAGGGCGTCAAAGACAGCGACATGGTCTGGATATGCGTGGGGACTCCATCCGAGCCGGATGGTGGAATCGACCTTTCGTCGGTCCAGACCGTTGTCGAGCAGATTGGAAAGGCACTTCGCGGCTGCGAGACCCGTCCGCTTATTGTGCTTCGAAGCACGACTCTGCCGGGGACCACAGAGAACCTCGTTATCCCTCTTTTGGAAGAACAATCCGGCTTAGTGGTGGGAAAGGATATCCACGTCGTGTTCCATCCGGAATTCCTGCGGGAAGGCTCCGCGTTGCAGGATTTCGACAAGCCGCCCAAGATTGTCGTCGGTGAGCCTCGCGCCGGCGCCGGAGATTTGCTCTTGAGCGCATACGAGAAGTATGATGCACCGCGTTTTCGCTTAGGGCCGGCCGAGGCGGAAATGGTCAAGTACTGTGATAACCTGTTTCACGCATTGAAGATTACCTTTGCGAACGAAGTTGCGGCAGTTGCCAAGTCCGCGGGGGTGGATGCCCGTAAGGTGGCGGATGTTTTTTGTGCCGACACCAAACTCAATATAAGCGAGCGTTATTTGCGGCCTGGTTTTGCCTTCGGCGGCTCATGCCTCGGCAAAGACCTTCGGGCGATTATGCGATTTGCCTCGCTCAAATCGCTGCGGCTTGCGATGCTGCCGAGCGTGCTGGCAAGCAATGAGAACCAGATCGCCGAGCTGGTCGAGCGAGTTCTCAAATATCAGCCCGCAACGGTCGGGATGGTTGGCCTGGCCTTTAAGCCGAACACGGACGATATGCGTGAAAGCCCCTACGTGAAGGTGGCAAAGGCGCTGATTGGCGAGGGGATAAAACTGAGGATTTACGACCCGGTTGTTCAGCCGGCCAGATTGATAGGAAGTAACAAAGAGCAGGTCCAAAAGGCGCTGCGGCACCTGGAGCAATTGCTTGTCGGCTCGGTAGAGGAATTATCGGCGGCGGACCTTATTATCCTAAACCATCCCGTAGTAGATGCCGATTGCGTTCGTAGCTGGCTCAAGGCAGGTATCCGCGTGCTGGACTTAGCTGATATCAAGGGCGTCGATAGTAGTACGGACGGCTACGAAGGCATCTATTGGTGAAATGACAAATATGCACATTCTCTATCTGCACCAATACTTCGCGACGCGAAAAGGTATGACGGGGACGCGGTCGTACGAGTTTGCCCGGTACTTTGTGGGTAAAGGACACCGTGTCACGATGATAACTTCGGGCCTGGCCAACCAGGAGTTTGCGGTGCCGAGCGGAAGGAAATATGCCGAGCTGGAGGTCGAGGGAATTGCCGTGGTTCCAATCTCCGCGGCGTACAACGACCCGCAAGTCGGCACGGGTATGAGCGGCTGGCAGCGCATGCTGAAGTTCTATCAGTTTGCGCACCTGGCGGCCCGTGTGGGCAAGAAATTGCAGAGGCCGGACGTCGTTTTCGCCACGCACACGCCGTTGACCATTGGATTGGCCGGCGCAGCACTGGGCAGGCATTTCAACGTTCCATTTGTGTTCGAAGTTCGCGACCTTTGGCCGGATGCGCTGATTAATCTCGGGGCGCTGAAGAATCCCGCTATAATATGGTGGCTGCGGCGAATGGAGAGCAAGATTTATGCCCGGGCAAGGCATATCGTGGCACTATCGCCGGGCATGAAGAACGGCATAGTGCGTACGGGCGTGCCGGCCGAGCGCGTGACGGTAATACCGAACGCCGCTGATCTGGACCTTTTCCGGCCGGACCTCGATGGGTCGGCATCGAGAGAACGGCTGGGACTGGCCGACAGGTTTGCAGCGATTTACTTCGGGGCGATGGGGCTGGCCAATGGGCTTGAGTACGTGATCGAAGCAGCGAAAATCCTGGCCGGGCGAGGCAGAGAGGATATCGTATTTGTTCTGCACGGTGACGGCGGCAAACGAGCAGAACTGCAACAAATGGCACGGGATTACGCATTGACAAACGTGGTTTTCAGCAGCCTGGTTCCTGACAAGGCCGAAGTGGCACGAATTGTTGCCGGGTGCGATCTTTGCATGACTATCTACCGGGCGGCAAAAGAGCATACGTGGTCTCCCAACAAGATGTTCGATGCGCTGGCGGCAGGCAAGCCGGTGCTGATCAATGTGCCGGGGTGGCTGGGAGAGACTATCGAGAACAACAATTGCGGCCGGTCGGTGGACCCGAACCGCCCGGAGGCGCTGGCCGAGGCGGTGCAGGAACTCCGGGCCAATCGCAAGCTGTGTGAGCAGATGGGTAAGAATGCCCGCTCGCTGGCCGAGCGTGAGTTTGACCGGGCCAAGTTGGCCGAGCGGCTTGAGAAGGTCCTGGCCGAAGCAATAGGAGACTCATAAGGCTATGAAGATTGTCAACGTTGTCGGTGCACGTCCAAACTTTATGAAAATAGCGGCCCTGTTCAACGCATACAAGAGTCGCGACGACATCGAGGCTGTACTTGTTCATACCGGTCAGCACTACGACGAGCGCATGAGCGAATGGTTCTTTCATCAGCTTGGAATCCCCGAACCGGATATCAATCTGGAGGTGGGCTCGGCTTCCCACGCGGCGCAGACCGGCGAGATTATCAAGAGATTCGAGCCGGTGGTATTGGAACACAAGCCCGATGTGGTGCTGGTGGTCGGTGACGTCAACAGTACAATTGCCTGCGGCCTCGTGGCCGTTAAGCTTGGAGCCAAGCTGGTGCACGTAGAGGCCGGCTTGCGCAGTTTCGACCGCAGCATGCCCGAGGAAATCAATCGTATGCTGACCGATTGCATCAGTGATTTGCTGTTCTGCACCGAACAAAGCGGCGTGGATAACCTGCTGCGCGAAGGCATCTGCGCCGAGAAGATATTCTTAGTGGGCAATGTGATGATTGACGTGCTGCTGAAGAACCGGGCCAAGGCCGAGAGATCACGAATACTACAAGAGCTGAGTTTAACGCCTCAGAACTATGCACTTTTGACGCTTCACCGTCCGTCGAACGTCGATGACCCGAAGGTCCTTCGCGGTATCCTGGATGCCGTTGATCTGATACAAAAGCGCATGCCGGTAATCTTTCCGATTCATCCGCGGACCCGCAAGAATCTGCTTACAATGTTCTCAGACGACATACTTGGAGCAATGAAAGGCCTCGTTCTGACAGATCCGCTCGGCTACCTGGATTTCCTGAAGCTGATGTCTTCGGCGCATCTTGTACTGACGGATTCCGGGGGGATACAGGAGGAGACGACTATTCTCAAGGTCCCCTGCCTGACGCTGCGGGAAAATACCGAAAGGCCCATTACCGTTGAGATCGGCTCGAATGAAATTGTGGGCGTGAGTACGGAGGCAATCGTTGCCGCATTCGAAAAGACGATGAGCGCTCGAAGCAGCGAATGCGGGATTCCGCCTCTCTGGGACGGCCGCGCAGCCGAGAGAATTGTGGAAATAATCCTGGATAAGATTTGAGACGCCTTTGTCCGGCATCTCGCAAGTCACCCCCCGATAGTGGTAAGTTTGAAGGACGGGCATGAGAATATTGCTGATTACACAGTATTTTCCGCCGGAGATGGGTGCTCCACAGGCGCGTTTGTATGAGCTGGCAAAACGGCTGCGAGGTATGGGGCACAACATTACCGTTCTCACCGCCATGCCCAATTATCCAACAGGCAAGATATTCAAGGGCTATCGAGGCCGGGCAAGAATGACCGAGGATATGGATGGGATAAAGGTCGTGCGGATGTGTTTGTATCCGTCCAAGTCGAGCAAGACGCTGCCCCGCTTGTTGAGCTATCTGTCGTTTGGCTTGTCCTGCGTACTGTTCGGAGCCTGGGGTCTTGGCCGGCAGAACGTTGCCTTGATCGAGAGTCCGCCTCTGTTTCTCGTTCCCTTTGCGCTGTTCGTGAGCAAAATTGCGCGAAGCAAGCCTGTAATGATGGTTTCGGATATTTGGCCGGACATTATCATTCGCATGGGCCATGCACCCCGGAAGAGCCTGTCGGTAAGAGCTATGCTCCGGCTGGAGAAATTCGCATACAAACATTCATACGCGGTTGCTTTAACAAACCCGGGAGCGCGGGACCAGATTCGCGAACGTTTTCCGCACCTTAAGAATGTTACGGTGATTTCCAACGGAGTGGACACAACAATGTTCTCTTCCGAGTTCCGCAGTCAGGAAGTCCGCTCGGAGCTTGGAGCCGGGCCGGATGATTTCCTTGTGGGCTACTGTGGGCTGCACGGGTTGGCCCAAGGCCTCGAGGTCGTGCTCGGCACAGCAGCAAAGCTCAAAAACCGTTCGGATATAAAGTTCGTTATGATAGGAGACGGGCCTACGAAGGATGAGCTTGTGGAAAAATCGAAGGAGCTGGAGCTTACAAACCTGAGCTTCCTCGAGCGGCGGGACAAGAGCAAAATGCCGGAAGTCCTGGCTTCGTTGGATGCGAGCTTGGTGCCCCTGTCGGCGCGTTTTCCCGGCACTATGCCGTCGAAAGTGTATGAGGCGCTGGCTTCGGGCACGCCCCCAATCGTGGCCAAGGGTTGTGAGGGCGAGGTGCTGGCGAGAGAATTTGAAGCGGGGCAGTGTTATGAGCCGGGCGATCCGCAAGAGTTGGCCAACGCGATTGTCAATCTTGCCGACGATCGCTCCGCCTTGCAGCGGATCAGGAATAATTGTATAAGTTTGGCGAAGCGCTTCGACAGGGACGTTATCGCCAAGCGAACAGAGGAGATATTAACTGCTGTTCACGAGGGCAAGGAATTGCCGGAAATTCGATGGTAGGTGCAAACAAAACTTTTGCAAAGACAGATGAGTCACACGACATCCATAGGTGAATACGAATCGGCTTTTGCCCGGTGCTTTGGGGCCGAATACGCCTTCTCTTTCTGGAAAGGCAGAGTGGCGCTGTACGCAATATTCAAGGCGATGGGCCTCGGACCGGGTGATGAAGTCATACTGCCCGGATATACGTGCGTGATGGATGTCAACCCGATCAAGTATCTTGGGGCCAGGCCGGTTTATGTCGATATCGAGCGCGATACTTTCAACATAGATGTTGGGCTGCTGGAAGAAAAAATTACAAAGAACACCAAGGTCATTATTGCCCAGCACACTTATGGTTATCCCTGCCGGATGGATGCGATTATGGATATCGCCGGCAAGAGCGGCATCCCCGTTATTGAAGATTGCTGCCTTGCTTTCGGTTCAAAGTACAAGGGCAAAACGGTCGGGACGTTCGGCAAAGCCGCGTATTTCTCATTTCAATGGAACAAGCCCTACACGACCGGGCTGGGAGGGATAGCGACAACGAGTGATCCGGAGCTCGCCGAAGCAATTGAAGCGCTGCGGACCGACCGCATGCGCCCGCCGTCCCGTAGGGAAACCTTTATGCTCCAGGCGCAACTGATTGTGTACAGGTTGTTCATCTATCCGAGGACAACGGCCCTTGCACAAAGTGTCTTTAGATACCTTACGAAAAAAGGCGCCGTTGTCGGCTCGTCGAGCACATCTGAGTACGAACCGGTGATGGCGGGCGACTTCTTCAAGGGCATAAGCTCTGTGCAGGCCAGATCGGGTCTGAAGCAATTGAAAAAGGTAGAGGCAAATATGTCTCACCGAAGAAAGATGGCCGAGCTGTACGACAGGCTCCTTGAGGAAAAGGGCCGGCAAGGCAGAAACTATGATAGAGCTGCGGCCGAGCCGGTTATGGTGAGGTACCCGGTGAGAATTGCCGAGAAAGCCAAAGCGCTTGCCGAAGCTGCAAGAGCAGGCGTCGAACTGGGAAGCTGGTTCGAGTGTCCACTACACCCGATTGAGACCCCTTTGTCGGTTTACGACTATGAAATTGGAATGTGCCCGGAGGCTGAAAAGGCCGCCAGCGAGGTTGTGAACCTGCCGCTGCATCCGCGTGCCGGTGAGAAGACGGTGCGAAGAAGTGTAGAGTTCATAAGCGGCTTTACCGAGGCTGTATAGCTGTGAAGGCTGTTCGACATGCTCCTCGATCACCGGCGATATTAATGCCGGACAGAATCGATTGGTCCGGTCGGCGAATCACTGCCGTTTGCGGCCGGCGCCGCGAAGGCCTTCCATCTTCAAATAGCCTTTCCTCCAAACCACGACACCGGAGACGACAAAGACGGCCACATACACGGGCAGGGCATATCTGGCCCTTATTCTGATACTCAAAGCCAGGCCGACCAGTGCATACATACCGGTCAATCCATAGCTTATAGCGACGGTCTTCTTGAGTGGAATCCCCCTGTCGATCATCTGGTCGTATATATGGCCGCGGTCGGAGACGAATAGCGGTCGTTTATTGATGAATCGCCTGACCAGGGCAACTGCCGTATCGAGAATGGGCAGCCCGAAGACCACTATAGATGCCATCCACCATCTGACGGCCTTTTCGGCGAACAGAATCATCAGGGCAGCGACAACAAATCCGAGCAGCATGCTTCCGGCATCGCCCATAAATATCTTTGCCGGATGGCGATTGAAAGGCAAAAAGCCGCATACTGCACCCAGGAGTCCCAGACATAGGATTACGCGCACCGAATCTCCGCCGACTTTGCTGGAGCCCCAGGTCCCGAGGTAAATCGCCAGCATCAACATAGAAACGGTGATAACAACAGTGACGCCTGCACACAGACCGTCCAGACCGTCCAGAAGGTTGAGCGAGTTTGTCGCGCCGACCACGAAGATGATTACGATGGGGACTCCCAGAATTATCTCCATATTTTCAGAGATATTCAAGCCGAGGTAGGCCTGGAGGAAACTAAGAGAGGGCCTGATGCCGACCACAATCAGGATTAGTGCCGCACCGACTTGTCCGAGTATTTTTTGCCAGGGTTTGATATCGAATATGTCGTCAACGAGACCTATAAAGGATGCAATGGCGGCACCGGCCAGGACTCCGAAGAGCCATGTGAATGTTGTAGGCAGATGCTGCCGGCCATAAAGATAATAGATGCCTGTGAGTATGCCGGCGGTCAGGCCGACGAGTATACCGATGCCGCCAAGATACGCGACCGTTCCCTTATGAGTCTTAACCAGGTTGTCGGGCCTGTCCACGATTCCTAACTTCAGTGCAATCTTCTTGCACAAGAAGGTGGCAACCAGAGCTGAGACGAACGAAAGGGCCAGCACCGGCCAGAATTGCAGCACCCAGGTTATGGGTCTTTCAGAACCTATGAAGTTGTCCAGCATGGTTATTATCCCCTACTGCTATGAGGTCTCTGAGCACTACTGCAACATCTATGCTTTTGGTAGTTTACCAAAGGCCGTCCGCCTTGTCCAGATTCTTTAGCGCTACAATGAGGTTTTATGAGTATTTACAATACTTGCAAGCGGGGCCTTGATATACTCATTTGTGCGCCGGCGATGGTTGTTTTGCTGCCGGTTTTTGGGGTATTGGTCGTAGTCATTAGACTTGGCAGCAAAGGCCCGGCGGTGTTCAGGCAGGAAAGGGCGGGGAAAAACGCCCGTCCGTTCGTATTTTACAAGTTTCGCACGATGAAACTCGATGTTGAGCCTTTTGGGCCCAGTCCGAAGTCCGGCCGGGACCCGCGCCTGACGAAAGTCGGAAGGTTCCTGCGGGAATATTCACTTGACGAGCTCCCGCAATTGTTTAATATATTAAGAGGAGATATGAGTATAGTCGGGCCCCGGCCGCTGTATCTTTCACAGATACCAGAGTGGAGTGAGCGGCAAAAGAAGCGGCTGATTGTCAGGCCCGGCCTGACCGGCCTGGCACAGATATCGGGCAGGGGAGAGCTGACTCGTGAAGAAAAACTTGAACTCGATGTCAAATATGTTGAAACGCCCGGTTTCTCGACCGATATGAAGATAATACTGGCTACCATCGGCCAGGTCTTCCGACGAAGGAGCATCTATGAAAAAAGATACTCACAGAACGAGCATACGCGAGGTGAAGACCGACAGTAGAGAAGAGTCGCTAATTGGAGCGAATTAAATGGGAACGAAAACTTCGAATAGAACCAAATACCTCACGAAAATAGAGCAGTTGGAGCAGTTGAGTGAGCAGGAAATTGCTGATTTGAAGGAGGTCACCAACAAGTTTGCTTTTCGAGCCAACGACTATTATCTGTCGCTTATCGACTGGGACGACCCTGATGACCCGATTCGTTCGATTATCGTCCCCCATTTGCAGGAGCTCGAAGAGTGGGGCCGGCTTGACCCCTCGAATGAAGAGGCCTATACGGTTATGCCCGGCCTCGAGCACAAGTATAATTCGACGGCACTGTTTTTGCTCAGCAATGTTTGCGATGGTATCTGCCGATACTGCTTCCGCAAGCGTGTCTTCATGGAGCCGCAGAGCGCATACCTGCGGGACGTACCGGCGGCAATGCAGTACATAAGGCAGCATTCCGAGATAAACAACGTGCTGCTGACCGGGGGCGATCCGCTCGTGCTGACGACGTCAAAGATCGAGAACATTATCCGGCAACTAAGGCAAATCGAGCACGTCCGGATTATTCGTATCGGGACGAAGATACCTGCCTTTAATCCGTATCGGATTCTCGACGACCCGACGCTGCTGGAGATGATAGAGGCCTGCAGCACCGAGCGGAAGAAAATATACATAATGACGCACTTTGTTCATTCGAGGGAATTGACTGATGTGGCGGTCAAGGCCGTCCATCTGCTGGCCAAGGCCGGTGCGATCACAGCGAACCAAACGCCTTTGATAAGAGGGCTAAACGACGACCCCAAGGTTATGGCCGAGCTGCTCGGGAAACTGTCTTATATCGGTGCGGCTCCCTACTATATTTTCCAGTGTCGTCCGGCCCTGGGCAACAAGGCATACACGGTCCCGATTGAAGAAGGCTATGGGATAGTAGAGCAGGCCAAATCACTCGTATCGGGACTTGGAAAGCGGGTCCGTTACACGATGTCACACTCGACAGGCAAGATAGAGATAGTCGGCAGGACGAAAGATTACGTCTATTTCAAGTATCATCGGGCGGCCGATGATGCGAACAGCGGGCGTTTCATGGTTTACCGAAGTAATCCGAACGCCTACTGGCTGGACGATTACGATGAAATGGTCGATGATTGTCGAATCAGCCTGCCGTAAAGGTTGTGCGGGGCGAACAGGGTCGTCGTCGCTGATCCCGTCCCGGCATCCGTTGGTTGGTTCTGAGCTGCCTGGATGACCCCCGGTAAAATCGGGGGTTAATTATTTGCGCGATTGGAAGATTGGTTGAGTATGGCGGTTAGAGTAAGGTTGGCAATTTCGCTTGTTTTGGCGGGCTGTGGCGCGGCTTTTGCGCTGGGGCCCAAAGAGATTCTCGTGGTGGTCAACAGGAATATGTCGGCATCGAGCCGGATCGGCCGATACTACTGTCAGAAGCGGAAGGTGCCCTATGAGAATATCCTTTACCTGCATTTAGGCAAAAGCCTCCGTGATAACATCAGCAGAGACGATTATGAAAGTTGGATAGCCGAGCCGATTCGCTGGGAACTGCTCAAAAAGAGGGTCCCGGGCGAAATCAGATGTCTGCTGACGACTTACGGTGTGCCGATCAGGGTGGGAAGCCGAGCGCCGCTAAAAGGCCAGGAGGGGAGGCTAAAAGAGCTGGAAGAATCAATAAAGCAGGAAAAGAAGAGGATTGAGCAGTTAGAGCAGGATGCCTCGGGCGAGACGGGCCGGACGCAGGACGAGCAAGAGAAAAGCAAGCAGAAAGTGGCCAAGCTGCAACTGGAAATCGACCGCATCAACGGCAAAGAAACAAATGCTTCGGTGGACAGTGAATTGTCGATGGCGCTGGTTGGTGCTTATGATCTGTATCGCTGGCAGCCGAATAGGCTCAAAGGTGACGTGCTGGGTCTGAGCTTTCAAACGCTTATGGTCAGCCGGCTTGACGGTTCGGATCATGAAATAATCGAAGGCCTTGTCGATAAGGCAATAGAAGCGGAGAAAACAGGGTTAAAGGGCATCGCCTACATCGATTCGAGGGGTATTAAGAACGAAAAGTCCAATCTGTACGGTTATTTCGACCAGTCTTTAAGGGACCTGGCCATACTCACAAGATTGCGGACCGCAATGCCCGTGAAAGAGGAGCGAACGCCGGAGCTTTTCGCTCCCGGCTCCTGTCCGCAGGCGGCTATTTACTGCGGCTGGTATAGTCTGAGAAAGTACGTGGATGCCTTTGAATTCGTCGATGGCGCGATAGGCTATCACATCGCAAGTCTCGAGGCGGCAGGCCTTCGTGATCCCAATAGCAGCAACTGGTGCCCGGCAATGCTCAGAGACGGCATAACCGCGACGTTAGGAGCGGTAAACGAGCCGTATCTTCACACATTTCCGCAGCCGAAACAATTCTTCCAGGAGTTGTACAAAGGCGCTTGTCTTGTTGAGGCATATTACCGCACCAAGCCGTTCAACTCGTGGCAGTTGCTGCTGATAGGTGATCCGCTGTACAGGCCCTTTAAGAAATCTCAACCGTCTTCGAGTGAGGGTCCCTGAGTTTTAGTGAGGCCTTTGCGAAATGGGATGGCCAGGCAGAAAGCGGCGACACCCGCAAGGATCCCCGCAAAAGAGACGAGCACATCTTGTACTGCAAAATCTCTGCCGAGCACTACGGAAAACAACCTTACAACCAATAGGAACGCTGTCGGCAGGGCCATTGCTGATGCCAGCCATCTTGCCTTGGGGGCTCTGAGCGAATCAAAATGTTGTATGTAGCGAATCCACAGGAGACTGAAGAGCGCATAGGAAAG
Source organism: uncultured Pirellulales bacterium (assembly GCA_964459805.1). GTDB lineage: Bacteria > Planctomycetota > Phycisphaerae > Sedimentisphaerales > Anaerobacaceae > DAOVRL01. The sequence goes on along the minus strand of CAYWOD010000001.1, from coordinate 21,681 downwards.
CAGGCCGAATATTGTGTTTGTGATCGGTAGCAGGTCGGCCAGATTGGCTCGTGCGATGTTTGTCAGCCCGAAGATAGTAACACCCGCAACCACAACAGCGGCCGGCCAAAACGTAAAAAGTGAAAACAACAATAACCCGGTGGCAATCCCAACCACGTCCGCGCCCAAGTCTCTGATATCACAACTGCGCCCAAGATAGCCCTGAAGCAATTCGTCAACAACCCCGTATGCGATCAGTGCCAGCAATACCCACCAGACACCGGCCCTGTGCCATCGCACTTTGCGGTCGGGATTGAGCACGAACCAGAGCAAGAAAACCAAAATCAGGTAAGCAAGGAAGTGCAAACCCTTGTCGGAGACCTCGGCTTTGCGAACCACTAATGGGATGCGGATATGCGAGACGATAAACAGTGTGGGCCAATAGATTGCTAACAAGAGCATGCCCAGCTTCTGGCGATACAATAAAGCCATCAAAATCCTCTAAATGCGTTGCCGGCGTTGTGGGGACTATTTCAACTTTCATAAAAGTACCCATTCAATTCTACCAGAGACTCGCTTGCAATGTAACGCATTGTTCGGTGAATAATTGCAATTCTCGACCTCTGGGCCGGTCGCCTTTTCCACTCATTCTTATTCCTGCCACAACCACTGCCATCCCATCAGCATGACGTCGGAGAAATCCACTACCCCATTGCGATCCAGGTCTTCGGCCAGCAGCCCCTTTTCTATCCTCCACTTTTGCGCCAACCGCCCAAAGTCCGATAGCCCAACTGACCCATCGCAGTCTATATCTGCGGCGTTGCCTTTTTCGGCGTCACGGGACATACTGGCTTGGGGCGTGCCGCCGTAGGCCCCCATATTGATCAGCCCCCCATGCGGCCACAACTCGCCGCGCCAGTCGATCCGGCCGCAATAGAGGTAATTTGGATCATCGACAACGTACGAAGTCCCGGCGTCAATACACAGGCTTGTTACCCCGTTTATAACCCAGTTCTGTACAGTGGGGTCCCATCGGCCGGCTTCGGATTTCAGATGAAGGTCCCCACCGCCCTCGTCGGCAAATTGAGGATCGATATTGATATTACCTTCTTCCCATGTGAGGCTCGAATGTGTGGACACCGATGCGCTGTCCTGACCGCCTTCAATGTCACAGTTTATGACTGTTGCATGAGAGCCGCGGTCTCCCTCCCACGGACTGTCCGTCAGTAACATCGGCGTCGGACAGTCCCATATAATGCAGTTGATCAGCGTGGCCCTGCCGCTGCCAGGCACGAGGCAGTACGGAGGGCCCCACCTGTCTGTGTGGTCAAAGAATCTGACGCCCCGCCCGCAATCGACTATCGTGTTGTTGATCAGCAGCGCATCGCACTGGTTCTGCACCGCAACCCCTGCGCTGCTGCAGTTGTAGATTATGTTGTTTATCATCACGGGATAGCACTTGTCGCGAAGAACCACACCGTGATCGTCGCAGCCGGCGATCACGTTGCCGATCATGATAGCCGAGCATCTCGTTGGGTTGATCATATCATCGTGGGCGGGGTTCAGCATCAGGTTGTTCAATATAAGAGGCGTCGGTGTGCTCTCGCCGTACAAATCGATGTCGTCGTTGTCGCCATGGTGGCCCGTGAAGTAACAGCCCTCAACCAGTACGTACGAGAATCTCGTATGCACACCCTGTCCGATTGATATAAACCGGCAGTCCCTGATATTTGCCGTTGCGGCCCCGGGGTGGTCCGGGTCATCAGATATAATCGCTATCGCATCGCCTTCCGGGCTCGAACTGTCGTCGGGAAGTTTCTCAAAGAGGCAGTTGTCGATATCGACGTGACACGCCAAGGCAACCACCGCTTGAAAATAGTCCCGCGACGGCGGAGGCGTCCTCTCATCGCAGTCGTTGTCGTAGTAGTCCTTGTGGTCGCCTTCACAATCGGAATACTCAATAATACAGTGTGCAAGCCGACTGTCCGCAGCCTCGACGAACATAATCCGCTCCCACGTTGTGCCGTCACCGTAGTGCGTGAAGCGAATCGGCTCGGATTCGGTCCCATCGGCGAGAAGCTGTCCGTTAACGACCAGTCCAGCCGCATCCTTCATCATAACCACCGTGCCAGCCTCAATATTCAAGACTATACCGGTCTCAACAACAACCGTATCCTCAAGGATCACGGCGCCGGACCACGTGGTACTCTCAGTCAAGGCTCCGGAAACATGGTTCCCGGCAGGAACATATATCATCTCTATCGAGCCCGAATCAACAACACCTGCGCCCCCATCGAGCGCCTCTACGATTACGGTGTTCAAGCCGGGAGCAAGCAAAACTTCACCCTGCCACGTGCCATCAATGGAATTGAAATCAGCAGCGCTTCCGCCGATCGCCACCGAGACCGCTTGGGGAGCATCCGTGCTGCCGCTAAGCGAAACCATCTGCGTCCCCACAATCCACGTCTCGCCGTTTTTAACTGCGTCGCTTGCCGTTCGCAACGCCGGTATAAGTGAAAAATCACTGCTGCCTTTTGATTGATTATGCCCCTCGATCGCCAGAACATTATTTCCATCGTTCAACAGATCGCCGACAGTTCCCAGAACAAACGTCTCCGGCGTCCCCGCCTCGTGAGAAGACGCCGTCGTCTCGTACGTGGCAGGATCGTCGGTCACGTGCCGACGTTTTACTTCGTCACCATTGAGATACGCAATAAACCCATCGTCGTAATCGATCACAAGCTCCACCATCTCATCACCGGGCAATGACGACACCGAGAACTCTTTCCGAATGTACACCGTAACGTAGTTGTATCGCATGTCGTCGATTTTCGTCTCATCGTCGCTATCCCCGTAGCCAAAGCCGCTATCTCCTGTCTCCCAGCCCAAATCGTTGAAGTCGATCTGGTACCAGGCGTCGGCCGGATCGCTCGGTGCCTTAGTGCCCCGGAAGAATTGCCACGTATCGCCTGGTGCGACCAGCTCGGTCCCCCCTGAGGCGAACTGTATTGTCATCGAAAAGACGCCGCCGGGAACGAGCACAAGCCGCACCAGAAAAATGATTACAAGCTTGACATCAACCAGCTTCATCAGAAGGCCCTCCATAGAACTCAAGATAACGCCTCAAGAATCTTCCATCAAAATCGACCTGAGAGCATCCCTGCCTTTTTCGGCCATCCGGCTCTCCAATCTACCGCAACGCAAACTGCGTTGAATGGCCTCCATAAGCTCTATGCTATCAAATTCCTGAGTTCTTTACAAGATTTTATGTGGGAAATCAGGGGTTTAATCTGGGAAAGCCCCAATTGAGGGTATAATATAAGCGTATGGTAACTCATCGCTTCAAAAATTATTCTGGAGGTTTGAACAAAATGAAACGCCTGACAATCTCTTTCCTGATTCTGACTTCTCTTGCAGGTCTCTGTTTTGGGCAGGCTGGCTCTCGTGCTCGCTCGCGCAGGCCCGCGAGCAAGATCATTCAGCTTGCCGAGCCGAAATTGAAGGGGGCCCTCAGTCTCGAGGAGGCACTGGTCAAACGCCGAAGCGTGCGTGAGTACGCCAACCGGCCGCTTGGATTCGCACAGATAGGCCAGTTGGCCTGGGCCGGTCAGGGCATAACAGAGCCGCAAAAGGGTCTGCGGACGGCGCCGTCGGCGGGGGAGATTTATCCGATAGACCTCTATTTCGTCACGCCGGAGGGGCTGTTTGTATATCGTCCGCGCCGGCACAGCCTGGAGCAGACCGCCGCTGGTGACCTCCGAGGCGCCCTCGCGGCGGCTTCAATGCACGAGTTGGTGGCGCGAGCGCCCTGCGATATCGTTGTTGCCGGGTCAGCGAGAAAACTCACCGCGCGATTCCGCGACAAGGCCAAGACATATATGCTGCTCGAGGCCGGGCACGTCGCCCAGAATATCCAGTTGCAGGCCGTTTGCCTGGGTCTGGGCTCGGTAACTCTCGGCGGTATTAATACACGAAGCGTCGCCAGAGTCTGCAAACTGCCCAAGAACACCGAGGCGATTTATGTCATTAGCGTCGGCTACCCGCTAACGCAGGCAGCTACCCCAGGCGCCATAGAGCAAAGCACCACCACACAGGTACCTCTAACAACCGGGAAAAAGGCCGTATTAATTATTCCCAGCCAGAATTTCCGCGATGACGAGCTTGTCGAAACAAAACGCGCTCTCGATATGGCCGGAGTAGAGACGGTTTTAGCAAGTACAAAGCGGGGGATTATAAAGGGAATGCTCGGCAACATGGTCGAGTCAAAAGTCCTCCTGAGCGGATTGAGAGTGGATGATTACGATGCGATAATCTTCATAGGCGGACCCGGTGTAGAAGAATACTTTGACAGTGCGGTTGCCAAGAATATCGCGCGCGACGCCGCCGGCAAACGCAAGATTGTGGCCGCTATTTCTGCTGCGCCCACGATTCTGGCCAACGCCGGTGCGCTCACGGGCCGCCGAGCAACCGCCTTCCTGTCAGAACGGGAAAACCTCCAGCAAGGCGGTGCCGTTTTCACCGGCGCCCCCATTGAACGAGACGCCCATATTATAACCTGTTACGGACCGCTCGCTGCGGCGCAGTTCGGCAGAGCCATTGCACAGGCCCTGGCCGGCAGATAATGATCGCACAAGATACTATCGGAGGCTGCATCGGGTGCCGGTTATGCAACAGCCTCGCTTGCGCCGGCAGCCGGACCAACCCGTCAGCTTGCATCTGTGCCGGACGTGTAATGATTTGTGATTGGTAGTCGCCGGTCTTTGCCGAAGGCCTTTGGCGTGATTCTTATTCCCGGCGGTGAGAGCCTTCTTTTGTACTCATTGCGATCCACCATGCGAATGACTTTTCGGACGAGGTCTTTGTCCAGACCCGATTCGATGAGCTGCCCGGCGGATTTGTCCTCTTCGACGTAGCCTTTTAGGATTTCATCGAGCAGATCGTAATCGGGCAGTGAGTCGGAGTCTTTCTGGTCGGGCTTTAGCTCGGCGCTGGGCTCTCTGGTTATCACATCGGCCGGTATGATCTGCTTGCCTGCCATTTTGTTTATGTGCTCGGCGAGCTGGTAAACGAGAGTTTTAGGGACGTCCTTTATTACGGCAAATCCGCCGGCCGTGTCGCCGTAGAGAGTTGTGTATCCGACCGCTGTTTCGCTTTTGTTGCCGGTGGTCAGTACGAGCGAGCCGGACTGATTGCTCAGCGACATCAGGATGCAACCGCGAATCCTGGCCTGCAAATTCTCGTATGCGATACCCTCGCTGTTCCAGCCGGGGACGGCCTTCAGCGCCTCGTCGAAGCGCTTAAGCATTGGCTCGATCGGAATGCTAACGAATTCGATACCAAGGTTGTTTGCCAGCTTTTCGGCATCGCTTTTTGTCTCGGGGCTGTTGAATTGCGAGGGCATTGTGATGCCGACCACGTTCTCCGCGCCCAAAGCCGCGACAGCGACCGCGGCGGTCACCGAAGAATCTATTCCCCCGCTGAGGCCCAGCAATACCTTCTCGAAGCCGTTCTTGCGCGTGTAGTCCCTTGTGCCGAGCAGAAGTGCCTGATAGACTTCATCAAGCGGGTCGGCCGGCTGCGGGGCCGAGGGCATGGCCGGCTCGACCACCACCGTTCCGTTGGCCGCAGCGGCAACCTCGGCAATCAACAAATCCTCATCGAATGCCCTGGCCTTTGCGACGACGCTGCCGGTCGAGTCAGCAAACATACTCCTACCGTCGAAAATCAATTCATCCTGGCCGCCGATAAGATTGCAGTATGCGACGGCGCAACCGAACTCTTTTGCGCACCGACCGGCCAGCTCCTCTCTCTTCTTGCTCTTGCCTAAATGGAACGGCGAGGCAGAAATGTTCAGAATCATATCGATCTGTCCGAGGTCTTTGAGGAAGCCTCGCAGCCATTCGATATTCCAGATATCAAAGCAAATGGTCAGGGCGATTTTGAGACTGTTCAGGGTGATTAGCACCGGTTGCGTGCCGGGCTGGAAATATCTTCGCTCATCAAAGACGCCGTAATTCGGGAGCATGCCCTTTCGGTAGATTTTGTTGATTTTGCCGGCCCCCAGCACGGCAGCGGAGTTGTAAATGTTGTCCTGATAGCCTTCGGCAAAGCCGACAATTATCGTTGTCTCCGGGCAGTCGGCGGCGAGCTTTTCGACGGTTACGCGGTTATCGTACAAAAAGTGCTTCTTGTACAGCAAATCTTCGGGCGGATAACCGCAGAGGGCCAATTCCGGGAAAACCAACAAATCGACATTGGACTCAAGGGCCAGGGCGTAGATACGCCGCATCTTTTGGGCGTTGCCGGACAAATCACCAACCACCGCGTTGAATTGTGCCAATGCTACCCGCACGCAATACTACCTCCAGGCTCGCAAACTCTATTCTGCGCACTTCTCAAGAGCAGGTCAAGGCACTTCTTTAAGTGCCTGTCTATTAAATCTCAAAAGGTTTCTTGAGTAATATAATCGACCAATTGGCTGAGACTATCCTTATAAACTGAGTCGGCAAGTGTATTCAATTGTCTCCTGGCGCTGGCTAAGTAATATGTGACGACATCCTGAGTCCTGGACAGCACATCGGAGTCCATAAGCATCGTTCTTAATCTCTCCAGGTCGTTTTTGTTATTTGCCGATCCGAGCATATTCTTGATTTCATCTCTTTCGGCCCGGCCCACAACATCCGTCAGGCTCAACAAAGGCAAAGTTACGTCCCCGGCAATCACATCCTGTCCGGGGTGTTTGCCAAGCTCGCCTTCTTCGCCGACAACATCCTTGCAATCATCAACGATTTGAAAGGCCACGCCGAAGTTCAGCCCGAATTCCTTCAACGCCGTCTGAACGGCCCGGCTGTGATTGCCTATAATAGTGCCTGCGTGACAGCAGGCGGCAAATAAAGAAGCTGTTTTCTTCTTTGCGATCACAATATAGCTGTCTTTGGACATATCCAAATCGCGCCTCTGGCAGACGTGGATCAGCTCTCCTTCGCACATTGCGTGTATAGCCTCGCTTACACAGGTAAAAATGTCGGGATTGCCGCACCTTCCAATCAGTTGAAAAGCCTTGGAATAGACGTAATCGCCGAACACAATCGAAACGTTGTCTCCATAGCGGGCGTTGATGGTGGGCCTGCTGTGACGTATCGAAGCTTCGTCGAGGACGTCATCGTGAATCAGAGAGGCTATGTGGATTAGCTCCATGGCAGTGGCGATTTCGGTAAGCTCGCGATGTCCACAGGTGCTCTCGCCGCCGGCCGAAGCCGCTCGTTCAGAGAGGATTACAAGTGCAGGCCTCATTCTTTTGCCTGGTGATTCCAGCAGGAAGCTGCTCATTGTTAGTATAGAACGGTTCGCGGATTCACTAAGGACAGACCCCAGAAAATCCTCGACCGTTTTCAGATCGTCTGTAATCGGCTGATAAATCTGCTGCAGATTCATTCTTAAAACTCATCGTAGAAAATGTCGTCGGTGCCCTTTTCTTGAAGCACCCTTGTCACTGCCTCAATCATCATCGGCGGCCCGCAGAGAAACGCCTGCCGCCGAACACCAGACTCCAGATATTTGTCAACCGACAGATGAATGAAGCCCGTCTCTCCGTCCCATTGCTCCCCTTCTTTAAGCTTATCCGACAGCGCATAGACCACATGGAGATTGGGGTGCTCTTTGCTGAGTTGCTCCCATTCCTGGAGGTAAAATATGTCGCGCGTTGTTCGACATCCGAAAAACAGCCAGCAGACGCGGTCCGGCCACTTGTCATAAAGGGTCAATACGATATTCCGCATCGGCGCCATCCCACAGCCTCCGCCGACGCACACGATCTCGACCGACGGGTCCTCGTTAAGCCAGAACTCGCCGTAAGGTCCCGTGAAGTTGACAGTATCTGCAGGACCGACGTTGTGCAAGTAGGTCGAGCCGACCCCGCCCGGAATCAGCCTGACAACTAGCTGCACAATATCAGGTTCTTGGACCGGCGAGCTGATCGAATAGGCCCGGAAGACCGGTCCTTCCGGCGACGGGGCCTGGACCTGGACATACTGGCCGGGGCGATGGCTAATCTCTGCAGGATCATCGAGACGCAGCCGTATCTCCTTTATATCGTAAGTCAGCTCCACAGAGCTTTCCACCGTCGAAGTGTACATCTTGACGTTCAACAGGTCACTGGGTATCCGAACGAAAATGTCCTCCCGAATCTTAACCTGACAGGCTAACCGCACGCTGGACCGAATCTCTCTGCGGGTCAGCAGTGGCGTCTCAGTAGGCAGAACAGGCCCGCCGCCGGAGATTACCGTAATCTTGCAGTGGCCGCACGTCCCTTGCCCGCCGCACGCCGAAGGTATGAAGATCTCGTTGGCGTAGAGACTCGCTAACAGCGTCTGGCCGCCTTCCACTTCGAGCGGCTTCTCGCCAGCATTGATATCAAGCCTGCAGATGCCGTAATTTATCAGAAGACGCTCAGCGATCATTAGCCCCGCTGCCAGTGTCACAGTCAGCCCCGCAAACGAAACTACCGACAACAAGTAAATCATTGAACACTCCTACTGGATCGAGACCATGCCCGCGAAGCCCATAAATGCCATAGCAACCACGCCGGTAACAACCATCGCTATCGGCACACCACGAAACGGCTCCGGGATATTGCTATACCTCATTTTCTGTCTCAAGCCCGCCAACATCACAATTGCAACAGCCCAGCCGATCCCCGCACCCAAGCCAAAGCCCACCGACTGCAGAAAACTGTACTCCCGGATGATCATAAACAAAGATGCGCCGAGAATAGCACAGTTAACGGTAATCAAGGGCAGAAATATGCCGAGTGCAAAGTACAGCTTCGGGCTGAACCGTTCCACAAACATCTCGACTAACTGCACAAAGGCCGCGATGACCGCTATGAAAACGATGAATTGCAGGTGACCAAGACCATACGGGACCAGGACAAAGTGATATATCACATAATTGAGCATTGTTGTCATAGTCAGAACGAAAGTAACGGCGGTACCCAGGCCCAGCGATGTCCTTATCTGGCCCGAGCACGCGATAAACGAACACATGCCCAGGAAGTTCGTCAGCAGGATATTGTTGGTGAATATCGCTGCGATAAATATCACCCATGCCGATGTTTCGCTCATTATTTCTTCTCCTCAGGCTCCGGGCCTTTGATAGCATTGAAAATCCCGATTACGATACCGAGCGCAAAAAACGCCCCCGGCGCCAGTATCATTATCTGGTTGGGTGTGTACCAGTCGGCGCTCAGCACCGTCCGTCCGAAAAGTTCCCCGCTGCCTAACAGTTCCCTGAAAAAGCCGATGATCGCCAGCACTACCGCGTAACCGATGCCGTTGGCCAGGCCATCGACTATGGACAACATCGGCGGGTTCTGCAGGGCGAACGCCTCGGCCCGGCCCATAACGATGCAGTTGGTGATTATCAAACCGACGTAAGGACCGAGCTGTTTCGACATGTCCCAATAGTAGGCCTTGAGAAACTGGTCGAAGAGTATCACGAAGGTCGCTATGATGGCGACTTCAGCAATCATACGTATCCGATGGGGCGTGTACTTTCGCAGCAGAGAGACAATTAAATTAGAGCCTACACAAACGAAGATAAGCGCCGCACCCATAACAAGCGAGTTCTCCAGGCGGTTCGTCACGGCCAGTGCCGAACAAATACCCAACATTTGAATCGCCAACGGATTGTTGGCCCAGGCGCCCTCTTTCAGTGTCACCAGGCCTCTGCCTTGGCACAATCCCTTGGGCACGCAGGTCATGCAAGCCAACTGTTTATTGTCTGCCATTGCTATTGCTTCTCCTTAACAATGCTCCTTATGGCCTCATTAAGCATCGCCTGCACTTTGTCACAGGTCATCGTCGCCCCGCTTATGGCATCAACCTTGTTCGGCGCCGGTTCGCCGCGGCTGCTGATGATAATGCCGGGATGTCCGGCCTCATCCATTATCGACTTGCCTACAAAATCATCTCGAAACTTCGCCTTAACGATCTCGCCGCCCAGGCCGGGCGTCTCTTCCTGCTCGTAGAACGTCAGCCCACGGATAGTCTTCATGTCAGGCTCAAGTGCTAAGAAGCCCTTGATAGGACCCCACAAACCCGGACCGGAAAAACGAATAGCCGCCGCCAAGACCTTGCCCGTTGCCTCAGGCGGCGAATAAACATAAGTCGTAACATTTCCGCGTGCTTTTTCTTGTATGTTCTCATCACGTAATTCGACAACTTGCTTGGACGATATCTTGTCCGGCAAAGGTACCTTTAGCGCCAGAAGAATGTTCAAGGCTTCTTCGGCCTCAGCATTACGTTTCCGGGCATCCTTGGTAAACTCGGATGCCCCGGTTAGCAGCAAGGCGCAAACAGAACCGAGCACCGCAGCATAGACGAGAGTATAAACGCTACCCTTCACTTCTCAGCCTCCTGATGCGAACCCCAACAACTATTTCATCGAGTATCGGGGCGACTATATTGCCCAACAGGATGGCAAATGTCACGCCCTCTACATATCCGGTAAAATTGCGTATCAGCACCGTCACCGAACCGATTATTATGCCGTAAAACCATTTGCCGCTATTGGTTATGGGGCTTGTCACCGGGTCTGTCGCCATGAAGAACGCACCAAAAAGCAATCCTCCCGCACACAAGTGCCACACCACCGGGCCGAATGTCCCGGGCTGTGCGTAGCCAAGTGCGCCGGCCAGCAATACAAATGAGCCGAGGATGCTTGCAACCGTTCGCCAACTGGCAACGCGTGTAAGCAGCAGAAACACCCCCCCGAGGATTATCGCAATAGCCGAAGTCTCCCCGGCACTTCCTGAGATATTCCCAAGAAACATTTTCCACAGGCCGATGAATTGTCCCTGCTTGGCCATTGCCAGCGGCGTAGCTGAGCTTAGGGTGTCAACGGCTGAGGCGCCGCCGTACTCAAACAGCCGGCCGGTTAGTCCGCTTCCCGGTCCCAGCCAGCTCGCCGACATTTTCGCCGGATATGCAAGCGCCAAAAAGCACCGGCCTACAAGGGCCGGATTGAATACGTTTCGACCCGTCCCCCCAAACAATTCCTTACCGATAAACACCCCGAACGCCACGCCGAGCCCGACCATCCAAAGCGGTAACGTCGGCGGCAAAATCAGCGGGAACAGCATTCCGGTAACAAGGAAGCCTTCGTTAATACTCTCCTTTCGCACCATTGCAAAGACTACTTCGACCGCCCCCCCCGCGGCATACGAAACCAGTATCATCACGGCAAACCGCAGCCCAAAAAAGTAGAAAGCCGCTAATACGCACGGAAACAGCGCTATGACAACCATCGCCATAAAACGCTTGACGTCCAGCGGATCGCGAACATGAGGGGCCGTTACCGTCGTTGCAGACGGCGCAAAGAAGGCCTCGTCCAACGCCTCGAAAACAGGCTTGAAAACCCTCAGCTTACCGCCTTGTTCAAAACTGGGCCGAACCGCCTCAAAGATCTTCAACAACCCTTTCACTCGCTCTTCTCCTCTGATTGTCTGCGTGCTTCTTCTTGTTTGCGTGCTTGTTCCTGATGCAACTGCTCTTGACGTATCTCCTCCTTTTCCTTCGCGATAAGGTCTTTGGCGTCGATGAGCTGTCTTCTCAGGTCTATCTTCGACGGGCAGACGTATGAGCACAGCCCGCATTCCACGCACAGATCCACGCGGGCCTCGTCGGCCTCCTCAATCAAATCGCGGTACAAATACTTGTGAATCAGATGAGGCATAATCCCCGCCGGACAAACCTCTTCGCAGTAGCCGCAGGACACACAGGGCCGCTCTTCACCGCGCATCGCCGTAGTGAGCCGCTCGCGAAAGTCCTTTCTCAGCGAACTCAAAAAACACGGCGAATAGCAGCTCCTGTCCCACCCGGGCCGAGCAAACCCCAGAAACTCTCTTTCCTGGAGCTCGGGAAGGACCGTCAGAGCCCTGCACTCGGTGTCAAGTCCGAGTGTTTCGGCTCCCAGCAGCTCACCGGTCAGTACTCCGCCGTTGATCAGTCTCACGCCCGGCTCGACAACATACTTGTCCCTGATGTCATTCATCGGGTACCCGGGCATAACCTTAATGTGAGTCGGGGGTTTGACACCCATTCCGCCGATTGAAATTATCCGGACCGTGCAGGGTTTTGTCAGCGTCAGCGCCCGGTCGGTGGCCAGAACACCTTCGGTCCGGACCGCCCAAACAGGCCCCGCGCTGCGTTTAAGACCAAGCTTGCGTGCGAGAATGGCAAAGTCGTCATACGGGTATGTCAGCGGTATCTCTAACATCTTCACCCACGCATACCCCCGTATGTGCTTTCGGACCAAATTCGCAAACTCAGACTTGATATCAGGCATCACGAGATAAATAGGCTGATATTCCAAAAGCGACTGTAGTTGCTCCAGACCCCTGGTGAAATTCAACAGACGCTTGTAGAGCTGAACATCTCCTCTGGCAACAAAAGGCTCCAGAGACACGGTTGAGACAATTACCGCCTGCGGCGTACCCAGCGGATCGGGCAGCGCCCCGGTGTAGGCGTCATAGAAAAACTGCCACGCCCCCAAGGCCAGCAGTTTGTACCGCTTGATGCCGCCGGCGCCCATCTCTCGCTCAATGTGCTCCAGCTCTTCTTCGGCGATATCGGCGCGCTCTTGGAGCTTGGCAACCTCTTCAAGCACAATATAACCGTCTTTTTCTTTGAGCCGCACGCGCCCTGCTCGCGGCACCAGCAAAGGCACCCCATGGTTGTCCGGGTCTTTGGCCAGGATGTCGCCGCCGTTGACGCGCTCCCCGTCTTTGACGTGCAGCTCACTGAACACGAAACGCCGGCTGCGCAAAGGCAGATAGAGCACGTCCGGCTCAGGCATCACCCCGATTTGGCGCTCAGGTTTGCCCTTTAACAGTATGTTATAACCACCTCTCAAACGCATCTGATCAGTTCTCTAACCTTAACCTTGTAGCATTACTCATCCACCAACAGCCAAGAAGTTGGTCATTCTATAACATTAAGCTGTGCTGCTCAAGCCAAACTCCAAATTTCTCGACCCGCCAGTCCACGGAAAGACCGAGGGTCTCAATTATAGGAATAAGAGGAGTAAGTGCAACTTTTTCCAACAGATGTTGCCGCTTTGGTGGCGGCAGCGCCCTTTACTGTCACCCAAAGACACCAAAATTGCCCACCTCAGCTCTGAAACTTGAAACGCGCATCGAGCTTGAAAAGTCGCTTGGCCGGCAGGTTTAGAACTTGTGACCTCTCGAGCGACAGGGCAGAGCGAATCTGCTCAAGAATGCTCTCGATTCGCTGATTGTCCACTGCGATTATAGTGAACCAGATGTTGAATTGGTGGTCCCGCTGATAACTATGGGTCACTTCCGGAAACTGACTTATGATTTCCGCCGCCTGCTCAACACGGTGAGGTTCCACGCTTATAGCAGCTAAGGTACTGCTATAGCCGAGCTTGCGCGAATCAAGGCTTGCTCCGATCCGCCGAATTACCCCCTGATCGACCAGTTTGCGCACCCTCTCCCAAAGCTCATCGCACGAGATTTGCAGTTTGCCCGCCAGGAATTCATAAGGTCTTTCGCGCAAGGGGAAATCGCTTTGCAGCACCTGGAGTATTCGACAATCCAGCTTGTCCATAGTTTGTCTCTCGACCGTTTTCGCTTGACCGCAGCCGGACAAGCAATTATTATGCCTCATCCGGTTAATGCGTAGGTGGCCTGACAAACCAGGCTCTCGGACTTGGCTGGAGAGAAAAATCGTTTGGGCAGAGGCTCAAATTTGGGGCACAGGGGGGAAATTTGTGCCTCTGGGGCCCCGAACGATTTTTCTCGGTCATACGATACGCCAATCTCACCTATCCATTTCCCGGATGAGCCATTATGATTCTAACAGGAATTTTGCAGAAGTTCTATTTTAATAAAAGGTCGCCCGGGCGTAAAGGTAAAGATTGCCCAAATCGGCCGTCTCACAGCGCGTTCGGACGGACCTTTTTGCCAAGAATCTCATTTGTGAGAGTTTTCAATTTCTTTCGTTTCTTTTTGGAAAACACTTGTCTTGCATCAAACTTTTTGGCCTTGAACCGAGATGTCGAAAGGAAAAGTCTATCTCGTAGGTGCCGGGCCCGGTGATGTCGAGTTGATAACCCTCAAGGGCTATCGACTGATATGCCGGGCGGATGTCATCTTCTATGACCACCTTATACCGGCCGAGCTGCTGGGTCTTGCCAAACCGACCGCCCAAGTGATATCCGTCGGCAAATTTGCGAGCCGCCATACGCTGCCGCAGGACCGGATAAATGAGCTGTTGATAGAGAAGGCTGGGAGCAATAAAGTCGTTGTCAGACTCAAAGGGGGCGACCCGTATCTCTTTGGCCGGGGCGGCGAAGAGGCCGAAGCCTGCGCCCGGGCCGGCGTAGACTTCGAGGTTGTGCCCGGTATTACAAGTGCGCTGGCGGCGCCCTGCTACGCGGGAATCCCCCCGACCCACAGAGATTGCACATCCAATGTCGCCATAGTTACCGGTCATCGCAAGGAAGAAAAGGAGCTTGAGATACCTGATGCTGGTACGGTTATCTTTCTGATGGGCGTGGCGAATATCGCCAAGATCGTTAATTCCCTTCTCAAGGCGGGCCGGCCAAGCGAAACAAAGATCGCCGCGATTGAAAGAGGCACCTGCTACGACCAGAGAGTTGTCAAGGGAACTTTAGGCGATTTCCTTGATACTGCTCAAAAGGCCAAACTGCGGACCCCGGCTATCCTTGTCGTCGGCAAGGTCGTCGAGCTTCACGAAAAGCTCGATTGGTTCGGGAAAAAGCAAAGGATACTTCTTCCCGGCACGCACCCTGAGAAATACAAACACCTCGGAACCATCATACACCGCCCGATGATTAAACTCGTGCCCATTGAGGATTACACCGCTGCCGATGCTGTGCTAAACGACCTTAGGCCCTATGCTTGGATAGTATTCACGAGCACGAACGGAGTTAGGTTCTTCTTCGAGAGGCTAAACACCATCGGCCTTGATGCCAGGGCCCTTCATTTGACGAAGCTCGCTGCGATTGGCTCAACCACCGCCGGGATGCTCAAGAGCTTCGGCGTGCTGGCCGATATGCAGCCAAAGCTCGAATCAAGCGCCGGCCTGCTCGAAGAGTTCGATAAGGTGGGCGTCAGGGGCAAGAAGATTTTGTTAGTCAAGCCCCAAGTCGGCTCTCCGGTCCTCTTCGAGAAGCTCACCGCCGCAGGCGCCGATGTTGAAGTGGTGGTTGTCTATAAGAACATCGACATCGAGCCCGACCCTTTCGAATTTGACTTCATCGATCAAATACTCTTCACAAGCGCTTCGACCGTTCGAGCGTTCATAAAGCGCTTCAAGACCATACCGCCCGCCGTCGGAGTGCATTGTCTGGGTCAGCCGACTCTGGACGAAGCAAAAAAACACAATATCCAGGCTGAGCTCCTGCCATCGTAGCGGCAATCGACCCTCGAACCGACAAAGGACTATTATGGATAGACCCAAATCCGCTTCGTATTTCAAATTCATGGTCCTTGCCTTCAAACTGCGGGATTGGTTATCGCCTCGTGAGAACGTCTTGAAAGAAGCCGACATAAAACCAGGATTCTGTGTGCTCGATTATGGTTGCGGCACCGGCAGTTACATACTCCATACCGCAGAGTTAGTGGGCAAATCGGGTATGATTTACGCCCTCGATATTCATCCATCCGCCACGCAGAGAGCCACGCAGATCGCATCGGACAATAATCTGGCCAACGTCAAAGCCATTCAATCCGGCTGCAAGACCGGTCTGCCCGATAACAGCATAGACGTAACCCTTTTATACGATACATTCCACGACCTGAGCGAGCCGGACAATGTGCTGAAGGAATTGCACAGAGTGTTGAAGTCGGGGGGAATCCTGTCCTTCAGCGACCATCACATGAGAGAACGCGCAATTGTCTCCGGCGTAACCAAGGCCGGCCTATTTAAGCTCTTGAGCAAGGCCAAGAAGACATTCACTTTCATCAAA
The DNA here is from genome assembly GCA_964459805.1 of uncultured Pirellulales bacterium. Taxonomy (GTDB): domain Bacteria; phylum Planctomycetota; class Phycisphaerae; order Sedimentisphaerales; family Anaerobacaceae; genus DAOVRL01. The sequence goes on along the minus strand of CAYWOD010000001.1, from coordinate 5,688 downwards.
GCGTGATTGGTGCGTGCACTTCGTACAGGCTTCAGCAGGTCATCTGGAATATCTCGCCGGATTGTCTTAATTCTTCTTGTTTTTCTGCGTCAAGGCCGATTTCTGTGTCTGTGAGGTAGCAGGCGGGATCCGGCGCCCAGGGGTCACCGAAGTGCAGGTCGGCCCGTACTCGCAGGCTCCCGCCGCAGGCATCGAAGAATTTGCACAGCCTGCACCGGCCCTTGACGTACCCTTTTCGGTCTCTTAAGCCCTTTAGCAGCGGCTCATCAGGATCGGTCCATATCTTGCTAAAAGGTCTTTCATAGACGCTTCCAAGGTCGTAATGCCCCCAGAACTGGTCGGGATGGACGTTGCCGTTGAAATCGATGCACCCAATTCCCACGCCGCTGCTGTACAGCCCTCCGCCGTTCCACGTAAGCAGTTTCCAGACGTTCTCGGCCTTGGCCGGATCGTGCTCGAGCAGCTTTAGGTAGAGATAGACGCCGTCAACGTGATTATCGACGGTCAATATGTCGGTCTTTCGGCCTGCTTGCTTGTACTGCTCGGTCTTGGCCAATATCATCTCAATTGCGGCCCGGCTCTGGGCGCCGGTGAGGTCTTCGCTGCTGATTGCCCCACCTCTGCCGCTGGGCACTAAGTGGTAGAAGCAGGCACGCTCGATCTCCTCTTTCTCGAAGAAGTCAAACAGGGCCTCCAAATCCTGGATGTTTCTCTGGGTCAGCGTCAATCTAAGCCCGATCCGTACCCCCACCCGCCGGCAGTTTCTTACACCCGTTACGGCCTTGTCGAACGCGCCTTCGACGCCCCTGAACTTGTCGTTGATCGGGCCTATCCCGTCGAGACTAATACCGACGTAGGAGACGCCTCGCTCCTTGATTTTCGCGGCGGTTTGCTCGGTAATAAGCGTTCCATTGGTTGAAATAACCGTTCGTAGGCCCTTTGCGCCCGCATATTCGATCAATTCAAAGAGATCGGGCCGCATCAGCGGCTCACCGCCGGAGAACAATACCGATGGTACGCCGAACTCCGCCATATCGTCCAGAATACCCTTCGCCTGGTCCGTTGAGACCTCGTTGGCCGGTTTTCCGACCCCGCTGTCGTTGTAGCAATGGACGCACTTGAGGTTGCACGTCCTGGTGATGTTCCAGACGACGATAGGGCGTCTTTCCGACGCCTTTTGGGCACGATTTCGCCCTCTCGCTCGCCGGAGCCTTTCTTGCCGTAGCGAAGCCAGTCGCCCGGCGTAACCTGATCACAATACAGCTTGCTGATATTTATCATTTAAGGCTCAACTGCAAAAAAGTTGGTTCCCTGCTGCTGAAAACAGCCTTTTAGGAGCCTGGAGTTTATCGCATTACAGCCACCGGCATGATTGTAAAGGGTTGGCACCACAGAGGACACCAACCCATGCCGTATGGCACTCTCGCGGTGCTCAGGTCGCACTGCTGCGTTGGGTTATCCCCCGCGAGAGCAACGGTATTATATCACACTATGCCGGAGGCTTAAAGCGTTAAACTCAAAGCAGTTGCAAGAAAATCCTCAAAAAAGTTACCAACTTTATTGAATGAGAGCCTCATTTAATCTCCCCTTCAACCGGAGCCTATTATCGATTCGAACTCACCGCCTCGGGTGGAATGTACGCGCAGAAGGGCTCTTCCGCCATATAATTGCCCGTTGCGGCGTATGCCCTTGCCCGGCATCCGCCGCACACTTGCCTGTACCCGCAGAGGCCGCACTTACCCTCGAGGCCATCGCTATCACGCATCTTTGCAAGGTCCTCACTTGTTCGCCAAATATCGATGAGTCTCTTTTCGAGCACGCTGCCGCAGTTTACAGGCAGGTATCCGCAGGGAAAAACATCCCCCTGATGACCGACGAACAGGATCCCTAATCCCGCCAGGCACCCGCGCGATGGTCCACCGTACCCGGTCCTGCCAGGGACCGGACCGCCCGGATGCCCCGAGGCCTTGCGGGCCTCATACAGGCCCTGCTGCCTGATAATACGCTCATAGTGCGGACCGCAGGTTACCTTGACCTGCATTTCGCCCAGCCCGTCCAGCCGGCATATATCGAGCATCATCTGCTCATACTGATGCGCCGAGAGCATGTCCGTTTCCGCCAAAACCTGCCCGCAGCCGACCGGAACGAGCATAAATATATGCACCGCCGCTGCACCCTGCGATTTAGCAAGATCGTAGATCTGCTCCAACTGCCCGGCATTATGCTTGGTTAGCGTGATATTTACCTGGAAACCCACCTTCTTATCGCGAAGATGACCGATGCCTTCGAGCGCCCTCTCGAACGACCCCTCCAACCGGCGAAGCTTATTGTGGACCTCGGCGGTCGCGCCATCCAGACTTACCGCAACCCTGACGATCCCACTATCTCTTATTTGCTCAGCCACCGTTGCGTCTATCAAGGTCCCGTTGGTCGCAAGGGCCGGTGTAATCCCAAGTGATTTTGCCTCGCCGACCAGATCAAAGATATCCCCGCGGCACAGCGGCTCGCCACCGGAGAATACCAATACGGGCATCATAGGCTGATTTTCGCCCAACTCGGCCAATTGCTCTATCAACACCATTCCCTGTGCCGTAGATAAGTCCCTAATAGCCGTCTCGTCGGATTCCAAACGCCTGCAGTGCGCACAGTTCAGGTTGCACTTTATGGTTGTTTCCCAGAACAAGAGCCTCAGCATTTGATTTGACTGGCCAGGTTGTTTCACGATCGTGTATCTTCTTTGTTATTGTTGCTCGATTCGGACGATATTTCCTCTGCCTGGCGTACGATACTATCAACCAGCCTTGCGGCCTCGGTGGGCCCGCTTTCTTTGGCTACGGCGTTGACATTCTTGATTACGCAGTGCAGCAGCTTATTGACAACACGGTTGACCATTGCCTCCATTACTGCCCTGGGGGGGGCATCCGGCCCAGCGCCGGCAAGAAAACGGTCAAGCTCATTCTTACCGATTTGCGCGAATTTCTCCTTCATCCGCCCTATCAGAGGCCCTACGTCTTTGGTCCCGAACCACTCCATAAAGTCCGTAACATTGTCAAAGATGATCTCCATACCCCTGGCGATGTCCCGCTCGCGGGCCTTGCGATTCTCCTCGACCACCGCCGCCAGGTCGTCGATACTGTAAAGGTAGATGCCCTCTAATTCATTTATGGCAGGCTCGAAGTTGCGCGGAACGGCAATATCGATAATCAGCAGCGCACCTTCCTTTCGGCGGTCCGCTATCTCCTTGAACGACTCCTTTTTGAAGAGGTAATCCCGCACGGAAGCCGAGGCTATAACTATATTTGCGCCAATCAACAGCTCCGCGAGGTCCTCCCATTTCTTCGCTGGAATGCCGTACCGCTCGGCGACCTTCAGGCCGTGGTCGTAAGAGCGGTTGACAACCGTTATATTCCCGGCCCCGGCTTGGAGAAGGTGCTGAACGATAAGCTGCCCCGTATCGCCGGCCCCGATTACAATGACCTTCGCCGACGAGATATCGGCAAAGAGCTGCTTGGCCAATTCGACCGCAACCCCCGCAACGCTCACGCGACCGCTCGATATCGAAGTGGTTGTATATACCTTCTTACTCGTCGCAAACGCACAGTGAAAGAGGCGATTTAAGACCTTGCCCGTACTCTTGGCCGCACACGCCAGCCGATAGCTCTCCTTGACCTGCCCAATTATCTGTGCCTCGCCAACCACCATACTGTCCAGACTCGAGGCGACCGCCAGCAGGTGTCTGACCGCATCCTCATCCCCGTAGGTGTATAGAAACTCCTGAAACTTCTCTAATTTAACATTGTGAAACTCCGAGATGAGCTCAGCCAAGTCATCCGCATCGACACCTCCGGCACGTTTGTCGGCACAATACAGCTCTACACGGTTGCACGTCGATATCAGCACAAACTCCGCCTGGCAAAACCTCCTTTTCAGCTCGCACAGCGCCCTGGTCGTCTCCACGGCGTCAAACGCTAACTTCTCGCGGATATCGACCGGAGCAGTCTTGTGGTTCAGTCCTAAAACTACGATCTTCATTTGTGACACTTACTTTTTCGCTTCAACCGTCGGGCCGCCGTCCTTGACGAAATCGTGCTTTGTTTCACAAAAAACCGTGGTTCCAACTATCGCAAACATAATCAAGAAGAAGACCAGCAAGGTCACGTACGCCACCTGCTTGCCTTTTAGTCTGATCAGGTGCTGCAAAGCCAAAATTGCCCCTAACAGCACCCAAACAACAATAACAAGAACGATCTTGGCGTCTGCCAGCCACGCATGAGCAGGTATTCCAAGCGTTGCTGAGTTTACTGCTGCCATTACGATCCCACTGGCCAGTCCAAATGTCACCAGGATATAACAAGCCTTGAGACCAAGCAGATTCATCCGTTCGAGCTTCTCGAAGTTCGGAACCTTACCGAGCACCTGCATGACCTTTTTCTGCTTTAGCTTGCGCCCGCCGAGCAAGTACAGAAGGGCGCTGGCGGTCGCAAGCATTGTTGCCACGCCGGCGAGAATCATTGCAATACCGTGGGCAATCGCCCACGCAGTGGCCGCCACCGCACGCGGCTCTGAGGCCGGCTTGGCCACCGTCCCGGCCATCAGGATGAGCCCCAGGATCACCCAAACCATCACCGAACCGAACCATACCTGACGAATTGCAATGCTGAAAATGACGTAAAGCAAGCCAAATACGATAGTTAGGAGAATCACCGACTCAAACAGCCCCGTCAGCGGGATAGCCTGTATCTCGGTGGCCCGCAATATCAGTATCACCACCTCCAGCGCCACGCCCAGTAGGACCAGCGGCGAAAGACAACGCCTGTATTTCTCACCGCCGGCCGGTAATTGGAGTATCCCGACTAGCGCCGCGGCCAGATAGACCACTACCACAAATGCAAATATGACTATTTCATATACCGGCAGATCCAACATCTTTAACCTACCCCTCATTATCCCTTGCATCGACAATATACATAGGTGCGGCTTTCTTAAGCTCCCTCTGCGTATCTAATATGCGGTAGTCGGCCACCCCGCACACAGCGCTCATCTGCCCGACCACCTGCCGGACCTCTTCGGGACTCTTACCGTGGACCATTGTGTAGAGATTGTACGGCCAGTTCTGCTCAGTCCGCCTCTCGTAAGCATGACTGACCTGCTCAAAACCGCCTAAAATCTCACCCACCTGCCTCGTACGTTCGGACTCAACCCGCCAGACCACCATAGCCCCGGCGCCCAGCCCAACCTTGAAATGGTTCACTATCGCTCCTATTCGTCGAAGCTTGCCCTGCTGCTTCCAGTCTTCCAATACGCCTAACAACTGCTCGGCATCTGTCCCTATCCTGCAGGCCATATCTTTATATGGACTGCGGCTCGTTGGCAGTCCTTCTTGAAGAACGCTCAAAATCCTTCGCTCAATACCCGATATTTCATTTCTCATCGTTGACAAGCTCGTTCACTCACTCAGTCTCAGTGAGGTTCTACATTCTCCCTGTAAAAGCAACAACACTCAAGATGTATCGCCAATTGTACTGATTCGCCCTTACCATTGCAAGATTAGTCTATCTCCCCCACCGCAAGACCGATGGGTGTGGCCTATTTCTCTGGCACACTGTAAGACTCTTTCTGACAAAAGATTGCATGATACGTCATTGCGAAGGAGCCGTAGGCGACTGCGGCAATCTCAAACCACTCCAA